>JBILWF010000409.1:0-3660 GCA_044370075.1 Chthoniobacteraceae bacterium
AGCCGCCATGCACGCGAGCAAAGCACCGTTCAGGGCAAGCGGGAGACGGAATGAAGGGACTCCGGCGGGCATCATTGTCAGGTTAATCCCATGCGAAGCCGTCCCGTTATAAATTTGTTTTACTGTTTTTGCCTCCGGACGATTTCGAAAACACAGCAGCCAAACTGGCAGGAGGGCGAGCGGCGTCGTGAGAAACTCGGGAGGGCATGCACGCGACCGACCGGCTCCCGCAGGTTACTTCCCGCCCTTGCCCAGCGCCTCGAGGTAGTCCAGCAGGGAGGCGAAATCCCTCACTGAAAGATTCCCTGCGAGCCCCTCGGGCATCATCGATTTGGGATCGGTTTTGCGCTCTGCAATCTGGGGCACGGAGAGCTCCACCTCCTGCCCCGCGATGTTGCGCAGTGCAATCTTCTGCGCCCCCTCCTGCACAATGAACCCCATTTGCACGGAGCCATCCTTCAGCGTGAAAACGTTAGTCACAAAACCCTGTGCGATCGTCTTGTTGGGGTAGAGAATTGCCTCAGCCAGTTCCCGGCGGTTGTAGGTCTGCGCAATTGTGCCGAGGTACGGCCCCTTCAAGGGGTGTCCCTGCGCGGTCGTATGGCAATTCACGCATCCCTGCTGTACGAAGAGTTGTTCGCCGCGTGCCGCATCGCCCCGCACACGCGCCACCTCGTCCAACACCTTCAACCCGTCCTGACCTGAGATCAGCGGACCGCCCGGTTTGTCCGCCGCGAGGACCTTTTCCGGATCAAGTTTGAGCTGCTTGACCGCTTCCTGGGCGAGCTTTGCCACGGAGGAATCCGCATCCTGGAGTGCGAGCACAACCCGCTTTTCGAAGGGACGGTAACTCGAGCGCAGAGACATCAGCGCGGAGAGGATCTGTTTGCGCCGCACCGGGCCCGACTCCCAGCCCTCTTCCAGCGCCTTGGCCGTCATTATCCGCGACTCGGGGGCCCCGGAGGTGCGCTTTGCGAGGGTAATTACAATCATCTCCGCCCACTTCGCCTCCGGCCCCTGCGCCGCCGCGGCCAGCGTCTCAAAACGCTGGTGTGCATTCTCCAGTTTGGGAGAATCCATGAAGGTCTTCTGGGCACGCTGCACGTCGGAACCGTAGCCCGTCGTACTCTTGTTAAAATGCGGCAGCACCTCGATCATGGCCTCCATCGCCTCCTTGCTATCGGTTTTGACCAGGGCCATCACCGCCATGCTGCGCGTGAGATCCGACTGGGAGGCGTCCCGCAAGGCGCCGGCCAGCAGCGGGATAGCCGCCTCGGGAATCACCTCCTCCTGAGCCATCTGCCGGGCGAGCGTGGGCAGCACCTCCGCATTCTGCTGCGCCAGCGCCACGAGCTTTCCGAGCGCATCCCCCGGCTTGATCCGGTGGCGCCCGAATTCCGAGCTGAACGCCGCCGCCTCCTGCGCCCCAGCCGCATTCAGGGCCGCGTTGAGCACCCCGCCAATCTTGTCGGAGAGCGCCCACTTTTCCGGCTGGTAATACGGCCCGCGCGTGTCCGGACGCGTTCCCCAGGAGTCCCCTTTCCACACCCCCTCCACGTGGTACAGGCGGCTTAGCGCCCGCACCAGTTCGAGGCGCCGGCCCGCGTCCGAAGCCCGCTCCAGGCGCGCCACCAGCGCATCCACGACCTCCGGTTCATGAATGGCCTGCAACACACGCACCGCCGCGTCCCGCACTTCGGCGGAGGATCCATCGGCGTCCCAAAGCGCAAGCGCCTCGGGCGAGGCCTTCAACCGGATGAGAGCCTCCACCGCCGTGTGCGCCACCACCGCGTCGGCATCGCACAGCAGCGGGGCCACCTTCGCCGCCAGTTCCCGGCTCCCGAGCCGCGACACGGCTACCACCGCCTCTTTGCGCACCCGCGCGTCGCTGCTGCGCAAGCCCTCCAAAATGGGCTTCTGCGGCACATGGGAAAGCTGGTCCCAGCGGTCCGTCAGCGCCCGGATGGACCACGCCGCAATCGAGGCATCGGCACAGGACCCGGCCAGGAAGTCGTGAGCGGCCTCACCCCTCCCCTGCTTGAGCGCAAACACCGCCGCCACCCGCGTTGCCAACGGCTTTGAAGTGTCTGAGACCAGCGCCTGCAATGCGGCGACCGTTGAATCTTTGAGGCCCCGGCGCAGCAGTTCCCGCTGCGCCTCCATACGCCTGCGGTGGCTGCCCGACTCGAGCTCCGAAAGGAGGACTTTTTCCTCCGCCCTCGCAAAGTCCGGCAGCGGCACCGGCTGGAACTCCTTCGGCGTGACCCGCGTGATGAATCCCACGTTGGGATGCGTATAGCTGAAGGTTCCATCCTTCCAACTAGTTACATACACACGGCTCATGGCATCCACGTCCGCGTCGGTGGACTTCGGAACCGAGACCAGCGATTCGGGCTTGCTCGTTTCCTCAAAGCTCGCCCCCCGCGGGCGAATCGTGTGCCGGAACAACGGGCCCGGTCCCCAATCGCACGTGTAGGGCAGGTTGTTCCATCCCGCGGGAAATCCCGGCTCGTCAATCCACACCGCCCCGCACCCCGAACCTCCGCCGTACTCGGCGAGGGGCTTTACGTGTTCCTTCGGGAAAAATTTGAAAAGTCGCGGATATCCGTGGTTATCCAGGCCGCTGAAGTGGTGGAAGCGAATATCCCATCCGTCGCCGTCGTTAGTGTTGTCGCGCGTAAATCCGTCCAGGAGGGGACTCACGGCCATCTCCAGAATGTTGCGCGTTCCCGTGCTGTAGAGCTCCAATCCCGTGCCATCGGGCCGCACCCGGATCACCCCACCCCCGCGCAACTGCAGTTTGCGGCCGTCGGTCCCCTCGGCCTCCATGAACCCGAAATCCCCGCAGGCAATGTACAGCCAGCCGTCCACGCCGAGGGAGAGTCCGTTGGTGGTGTGGTCCGCGGGCCGGTCTGCAAAAGTGAAGGCCAGATTTTTGACGAGCACTTTTTCCTCGTCCGCAACGCCGTCTCCGTCCTTGTCGAGGTAGACGCTCAGGTGCGGTGGATGCACAAGGTAGAGCCGGTCCTTGTCCCAAACCAAGCCCCGCGGGGAATCCACGTTGGGCACGAATTCCTTCACCTCGTCGGCACGGCCCGTGCCCCGGGTGTCCCGCAGCCGGAGAACACGCCCCATGTTGGGCAGGCGTCCAAGGGACCCGTTCCTGTCCGAACTCACATAAAGGGTGCCATCGGGAGCCGCCGCGTTGAACACCGGGTAGTTGGCCTGATCCGGAGTGGCGAAGATCGTAGCCTCAAACCCCTCGGCAACTTTCACCGTCTTGAGCAGCTCCTCGGCGGTTGGCGCAGGCGTCGACTCCTGCCCTTTGGAATCCGCAGCCACCGCGGGAAGCGTGCTGCAGCAGAAAGCGCCCAGCGAAAGCACCAGCAGAGAGGGAGTCCGGGAGGAAGAAGCGAAACGGGGTGTCATGGCAGCATTAAGCGTTACCGAATCCCACAGGCGGGTTCCACTCGGTTCTTGGTGGACGGGATGGGGACACCCCCTCCGGCCCGGAGTGTTGGCCCCACCCCGGACCAGAGGGACAGGGATTCGGGATCGGCGATCGACAAAGGGGGTGCCAGCGGATACCGGAGGGCATGAGACTGTTCCTCCCACTCTTTGTTGCTCTCTGTGGCGCCCTCACACTGAAGGCGGCCGACC
>JBILWF010000410.1:0-3659 GCA_044370075.1 Chthoniobacteraceae bacterium
AATGTGAGTTTTGCGCCTATTCTTGGACGGAACGTAAGGGGACCTTCATGCCCTTGGAACTTCTGGAGAAAATCCTGAGGGATCTTAAAAAATTAGGGCCGGTGGATTACATTATGTTTTCGGCGCTTGGGGAACCGACGCTGCATCCGGAGTTTGACGAGGCCTGCCGGATGGTGAGAAGACACGGGTATCATCTCATCGTGACCACCAACGGAAGCCGTCTTCGGGAATCCATGCGGGATCTTCCAATCAACGAATTGTTTGTCAGTTTTAACACTCCGACGGAGCAGGCTTATGTGTTAAAGCGCGGAAAGGGACCTGCGTACGGGGATTATGTGCAAAATCTGGCAGCGTTTTTGCAATCGGTGCCGCTTTACGATACTTATTTGTATTTCCTGACGGAAAACAGACGGGACTACCCGCACGCGGAGGGCTTTATAAACCGCTCCTGCCGGGAGTCGGCCGACCGTCTGGAGGATCTGCTGCGGCAGTTCCGGCCCGGCGTGCGGTTGGAGATTCCGATACCGGAGCGAATTGAGCTGTATTCGAACGTTTTCGCGGTGCTCAAACCCTTGACGTCGTGGGTGAACACGAACCTGCCCCCCGGGCTGGAACTGCGCGAGGCCTCCGCAATCCGCGGCGCCGAGTGCAGCTACTACAAGCACCAGCTCAACATTGTCGCCACCGGCGAGGTGACGATCTGTTGCGGAGACCACGACGCGGCCCTCAGCTTGGGAAACGTTCGTGCGGAGTCTTTGCGGGAAATTTACCGCAGAAAGAGCCCGGAGGCGGATCTAGCGGCGAATCCTTTGTGCAGAAAATGCAAGGGGTGTGTGGTGCGTGCGGGGGAGAGGGATGCAGGCTGGCAGGCGGTGCCGGGGAGTGTGGGATAGGCACCAGCCTGATTTGTGCCCAACACTCTGGACGCTCGGGCCGCATCCCGCTACTTTTCCTTAGGAGCCCGGTCCCGAGCCAGCCCGGGTTCGTTGCGAGAAATTCGGCAGAGTAAAACGTTTCCCCCATGGTCATTCCCCACTATCTCAAGGGTGCAGTGCACGGCGCCATTGCGTGCCTGATTTTTAGGCAGAGCAGTTTTGCCGCGCCGCAGCCGCCGGAACCGCCTCCCTTCAACAAGCCCAAGCCGCCGCCCGCGCAGGTGAGTTCCTCGGAGGGAACCCTCCCGCTTCCGCCTCCGCCGGTAACGCCCATGAAGCGGCAGGAGAAGAAGAACCCGCCGCAGCCGCCGGTGATGCTCACCAAGATCCGCAGCAGCGACGAGGAGGACTGGGCGCGGACGCCCAACGACTTGAAGGGTCTGCTGGAGAGCCTCAGCGGGGAGTTGAATGTAAATTTCACGAGCAACGTGAAGACCTTTGCCCAAGTCAGTACGGATCCGCGGGAAAATCCCGTGCTGTACCGGTCTGGCTACAAGGCTTTCGAGCTCTCGCCCGAGGAGGTGGCCCGGCTGAGGGAATACATCAAAAACGGGGGAACCATTGTGTTCAACTCCCTGGTGGGAAACCCCGATGCTTACCGCTCTGCGCAACAGGCCGCCCGCCAGATCCTGCCGGAATTTCCACTGTACCGGCTCCGGATGGATCATCCGATTTTCCGGAGTTACCACACTATCGAGAAGGTGAACTACCGTCCCCGGATGATTAAAGACGGGGTTGTGGTGGATGAGTTTCCTTTTCTGGAGGGGGTGGATGTGGACAACCGCACGGCGGTCGTGATCTCCCGCTGGGACTTTGCTCTTGGATGGGAGTCCAATGCGCACGAAAGTTGGGGGTACGCCGATGCAGATGCGCGCAGGCTGGGGGCCAACATTGTGTCTTACGTGACGGCGCTGCGTGATGCGGGGCTGTCGGTGGGAAAAAGCGTGGAGTTGGCGGATGGAGACAAGAAGACGGCGGGCAAGTTCCGGGTGGGGCAGGTGATGCACAACGGGGCGTGGAAGACGCGTTCAGCAGCCTTTCCAATGTTGCTCAACCAGTTGCATTCCGAGATTGGCACAAAGGTGAGCTTCGATCTGCGCGATGTTTCCCTGCGGGAGACGACCATTTCAGAGATGCCGTTTTTGTACCTCACCGGGACCACGGATTTCGCGTTCTCGGAGGAGGAGCGCTCGAATTTGCGGCAGTTTCTGAACAAGGGCGGCGTGTTGTTTGTGGAGGCGGGCGAGGGGCGCAAGACCTTCGACAAGTCCTTCCGCGAGGAGATTGCGAAGGTGCTGCCGAACCGGCCCATGGTGCAGCTGCCGAAGAACCACGAGATTTTCCGCACGCATCGGAACATTGACAACGTGAAGGCACGCCCGGCGCTGGCCTCGGCGAAGGGAAACCAGTTGGAGGTTGCACCGGAATTGCTGGGCATCGAGCTGAACGGGTCATTGGCGGTGATTTACAGCCCGTTTGACCTCTCGGCGGGATGGGAGAAGGCGGACGCACCGTATGCGCTGGGCTACCAGCCGCAGGATTCGACAGCACTGGGAATTAACGTGCTGTTGTATTCGCTGGTGCGCTGAGTGCGGGTCTTGAAAGGAATTCCCTCACCGAGGATGCCACTGCCCGGCCTTCTCGTGTGAGGGGTTTTCGTTTAAGCATCGCCCGCGAAAGCATCCCCCCGCGAAAGCATCCCCCCGCGAACCCTGCCCCGATTCGATGGCTAACATCACCGATTATCTTCCGGCCGAGACCATGCGCAAACTGGAGAGTTTGTCCATCCGCTCGCGTTATGTGGCGGAGGGCGCCCAGTCGGGTGCGCATCGCAGCAAGCTCAAGGGACAGAGCGTCGAGTTTGCGGACCGGCGCGAGTATGTGCGCGGGGACAACTTGCGGCATCTGGACTGGAAGGTGTACGGACGGACGGAAAAGCTGGTGATCCGCCAGTTTGAGGAGGAGACCAGTCTTCGGGTGCACATCATTGTGGACGCGTCTGCGTCGATGGCCTACTCGGGCTCGACGGAGCGCGGGAGCAAGTATGACTACTGCGCGCGGATGGCGGCTGCTCTTGCGTATTTGGTTACACGCCAGCAGGATTCGGTTAGCCTCACGCTGTACGACAACGAGGTGCGCGACCGCATTCCGTGCCGCGGGGGGGCGGGGCATCTGCGCTTGCTGGTTAATCGGCTATCGGCCAACGAGCCCAGGAATGTGACTGACACGGGGCACGCCCTGCATTCGCTGGCGCTGCAGTTGTCCCGGCGTGGTTTGATTGTGTTGATGTCGGATTGCTTTGACGACACCGAGGCGATCTTCAGTGCGATCTCGCACTTCCGGAAACGCATGAACGATGTGGTGCTCATTCAGGTTTTAGACCCGGTGGAACTGGATCTTTCCATTCACGCAGTTTCGGAATTTGAGGATTTGGAGACGGGCGAGAAGTTGGAGCTGGATCCGTCGCATTCGAGGGCTGCGTACAAGGAAGAGTTGCAGAAGTTTTTGGACGGTATCCGGGAGAAGTGCGGGGTAATGAACGTGGATTATCGGCTGGCTTCGACGGCGGAGAGCTTTGACGATTTTATCCAGCAGTATTTGTTGGAGCGCAGGAGGATGGCGTTGTGACGTTTCTTTCCCCGCTCATGCTCTGGTCGCTGTCTGCGCTGGCGGTGCCGCTGATCATTCACCTGTGGCAGAGGCGGCAGGTGCAGAAGGTGAGTT
>JBILWF010000411.1:0-3657 GCA_044370075.1 Chthoniobacteraceae bacterium
CCGTGGGCAGACGCGGATTCCCAGGGAGAAAACTTCTCCGCGCTACGGGATGCCCCGGAAAAAACCCGAGTACCCGCGGGACTTCCCGTGGGCGATCCGAATTTTAACAGGGCGTCAGCCCGGATCAACAGATGCTCAGTACCTTCGAAACGATGTCCGTCGGACGGGGTAACTGGCGGCGCTCGAGTTCGGGGCTGTAAATCGCCGGGGCATCCAGTGCACTCACGCGTAGAACCGGCGCGTCGAGGTCGTCGAAGCACTTCTCCTGAATGAGACTGGCCACCTGGGCGCCCACTCCGCAGAAGGGCTTGTTTTCCTCAATGAGGACGGCGCGGTGGGTTTTGCGCACCGTGGTCAAAATCGCCTCTTCGTCGAGCGGGCGGATCGAACGCAAATCGAGCACCTCGGCGTGGATATCATGCTCGGCTTGAAGTAGTTCGGCGGCTTTCAAGGCTGTCAGCACGGCCCGCCCGTGGGCGATCAGGGAAATGTCCGAACCTTCCCGCTTCAGGTCCGCTACCCCCAGCGGAATGGTGTATTCTTCCTCGGGCACCTCCCACTTCTCGCCATAGAGAAGGGTGTTTTCCATGAACATGACCGGATCGTTGTCGCGGATGGCGGTTTTTAATAGTCCCTTGGCATCGTAGGCGGTCGCAGGACAAACCACCTTGAGTCCGGGTACGTTGGCCAACCAGTTTTCCGGCGTGTGGGAATGGGTGGCAGCCACGTTGGTGCCCCCGTTGGCGGGTCCGCGGATGACGATCGGGCAGTTAATCAAGCCGCCGCTCATGTAGCGCACAAATCCCGCGTTGTTCACAATTTGATCCCACGCGACCGCCGAAAAGCTCCAGAACATCAGTTCGATCACGGGGCGCACCCCCAGCATGGAAGCTCCGATTCCCATGCCGATGAAGGCCGCTTCGCTGATTGGCGTGTCTGCCACGCGCTTGCTGCCGTATTTTTTCCACAATCCCTCGGTGACCTTGTAGGCGCCGTCGTACTCGGCGACCTCCTCGCCCAGGAGGACGACGTTTGGGTCCCGTTCAATCTCCTCCGCCATGGCATGGCGAAGGGCCTCGCGGTAAGTAATTTCTGCCATAAAATTTGCGTTCCGTTGAGCCGCCCCGGGTGTTGGAGAACGCCGCAGGCGGGCGGGTTTCAATCGTTGAAGAAGTGGCGTCCCGTGCGGCCCGCGGGCGTGTGACGGTCCACCTCGTAGTACACGTCTTCGGTGATGGAAGCCTCGCTCGGGTAGGGGCTCTCATCTGCAAAACGCAGGCTGTCAGCGGCCTCCTGGCGAACTGATTCGTCGATGGCCTCGTACTGTTCCTCGTTCAAAACCCGCTCGCCCAAAAGACGCTTTTTCCACAACTGGATCGGATCGTGCTCCGACTTGTACCGCTCGATTTCCTCCTCGGAACGGTAAACCTTGTGCTTGGCATCCGCCACCGAGTGTCCGTAGTAGCGGTAGGTCGCCACCTCCAGGACGGTGGGGCGGGACTCCTTGTGGGCCCGTTCCATGGCCACCTGAATTTTGGCGCGCACCTCGTACACCTCCTCCCCGTTGAGTGTGTCCCAGTCGACAGCAAACCCCGCCGCGCGTTCCGCAAGGCAGGTGTGGTAGGCGCTGGAACGGGCGAGGCTGGTGCCCATGGAATATCCGTTGTTTTCAATCACGTAGATCACCGGCAGGTTCCAAAGCGACGCCATGTTGAGGCTTTCATAAAAGCAGCCCTGGTTGACGGCCCCGTCCCCGAGAAAACACAGGGCGGCTCCCTCCAAACCCTTGTACTTGAGTCCGTAGGCGAGCCCCAGCCCGAGGGGGGTCTGTCCGCCGACAATTCCGTGTCCGCCCCAGTAGTTTTTGTCCGGCGCAAAAAAGTGCATCGACCCGCCCTTGCCCTTGGAGCAGCCCGTTGCCTTGCCGAAGAGTTCGGCCATGCATTCGTTCATGCTCATGCCCACGGCGAGGGCGTGCCCGTGGTCCCGGTAGGCAGTGATCACGTGGTCATTGGGTCCCATCAGGGAGCAGGCCCCCACGGCCACGCTCTCCTGACCGATGTAAAGATGCAGGAACCCGCCCATTTTGCCCCCTTGGTACGCCTTGAGGGCGGCTTGCTCAAAGCGGCGGATGCGGATCATCTCCCGGAGGAGTCGTATCTTGTCGGCCGGTTGAAGGCTCGCGTTAATAGGGGCCGAAGCGAATTCGCAGGTGTTGGTCGTTGCCATGGCTGGGTGCGCGGGTTGCGGTTGGAGGCTGGGTCGCCCCCGGAGGCCTGACGCACCCGGGGAATCCCCGTCAGGCAACACCCTAGCAGCGACCCAGGTAACCCCCGGGGGCCGTAGCGGCCTTGCCCTGTTGAAACTCTCGGCGGAAATGGCCGGCCTGTAAAGCCGGAGAATGCATTTTTATCGCCCCAAAAGCCTCCTTCCGCCGGCGCCTTCCCCGCGTTCGAGCGTTTTTTGGAATAAATTCTGTTTTCCCCAGGCGGTGCGGGTTGATTTGATGCGCCCCCGACCTGCGCTGCCGCGCGGCTTCCGTTTCGCAGCGCGGCCCGCTTCCCTCCTCCCCCTGAGCACCCCAGTTCCCTCTGTTTATGAAAAACCCCCTCCCAGTCCTTGCTCTCGCCGCCTTCTCGCTCTTTGCCCTCCGCATTCCGGGCGCTTCTGCGGCCGAGGCAGGCAAACCCCTCAAGGCGCTCATGATCGTGGGTGGATGCTGCCACGACTACAAGGCGCAGAAAAACATCGTGGCGGAGGCGCTCTCCAAACAGTTTCCCATTGAGTGGACCATTATCCACGACCGCAAACAGGCTGCATCCGATGCGGCGGCGGGCGCGGAACAGGCGTTCGTCGATACGCGGGACCACGTGTGCTCGGTGTACGCCTCCGACGACTGGGCGAGGGGATACGACGTGGTGGTGCACAACGAATGCTTTGGTGCGGTGAAGGATCCCGCGGTAATTGCCCGCATAGCGCGCGCCCACAAGGAGGGGGGCGTGCCTGCGGTGTTTTTGCATTGTGCCATGCACAGCTACCGCATGGCGGAAAACGCCGACGCGTGGCGCGAGGTGGTGGGTGCCAAAAGCACCTACCACGAGGCTCAAGCGGTCCTTGAGGTCAAGGTCGTGGAAGCCGCCCACCCGGTGATGAAGGGATTTCCCGCGCAGTGGTCCACGCCTGCCAAGGACGAGTTGTACGTGGTCGAAAAAATGTGGGATTCCGCCACCGTGCTGGGCACCTCCTACAGCGAGAAGCTCAAGCGGGACAACCCGGTGATCTGGGTTAACCAGGCGGGGCGCCTGCGGACATTCGCCACCAGCCTCGGCCACCCGAATGCAACGATGGAATCGCCCGAGTACCTGCAGTTGGTGGGGCGTGGCGTGTTGTGGGTGTGCGGCAGATTGGGAGCGGAGACCGCCGCTCCATCAAAATAAGGACTCCTCCGGGCCTGGGGTGAACGATGGTTTTACTCCCTCCAGGGCCGGGAATCACGGTAGGTCCGGGCGTGGGCTTGAAGCACTTCCCGGACATTGTCGGGAACTTGGGGAAGTCTTTCGAGGGATTCCAGCAGCTCCCGGGCTGTCCGCCCGGCCTGCTCGAAAAAACCCTGCTCGGCGAGGGCGGCGGCCAGTGCGTCCAGGGCAAAAGGATCAC
>JBILWF010000413.1:0-3653 GCA_044370075.1 Chthoniobacteraceae bacterium
CCATTCAGCTCTCCCCAATCTGCTTTTTTGCGCGGATGAAGTCCTCCATGATTTCAGCGATGACCTCGTCCTTGCGTTTGAGCCTGGATTCTAGGGTTTCAATTTTTTTCTCCGCAGCGGTGCTTTTGGTCTCGGTTCGGGGGGAACTGAAAGCGGCCGCACCATTCTCGAAGAACGTGCGTTGCCATTGGTAGAACAAGGTGGGGTGAATCCCTTCTCGTTCACAAATCTCTGAGACGGCTTTTCCCTCAAGTAGATGCAGTCGCAGGATGCGGACTTTCTCTTCGGGACTGTACTGGCGGCGTGGTTTCTTTTCCATGAGTGGCGGTTGAAATGCCGCCACCGCTTCTAGCTTAACACCTCACTCCATTCCGGCTTTTCCAGCTGAAGCAAAACACAAACACCTAAACCCAGAAACCACCAACGGACTAACATCCCAATGTGTCCAGTTTCGGGGGCCCGGCCAGCTCAACAGACTGATGTCATTTTTCCAATAGCTCGCAAAACGTCTGAGTTGGACAGCCGGGACCCACTTGCCCCGCTTTTTCGCCCGAGCAGGCGCATCCGGAACATTCTCGCCATCCAGCGTGCTCTCTCTCGTTGACTCATGTCCCAGCACGCGGTTGCCGCTGACAGGGTCAGGTTGCGTGCGATTTTTGGGGATCGTGGCGCGTGTTGGTTTTCACGGGCACGCTGCGGCTGTGGGTGAGCATGATAGCGTGGCGCTCGGTTTCATCCTGCGGCTTTGCAATGACAGAAGCGCGGACGGGTGAGTGGACGTGATTGCGCTCAATGAGCGAGTTTTGGATGCCGATGAGGCGCATGGCGGGCCAGATGCAGTGAGCACGATCCCTTGGAACCGGCCTCCGAGATGGGAAGGGCAGAGTCCTTTGGGGGGAATGATGATGATGCAGCAGCAGGGGCGTTGAAATTCGGCGCCAAGTTTTGCGTTTGATGGGAGTGGGATCCCGCCGGGGCTGGACTCGGCTGTGGAAGTGGGAGATCGCGAGGGGCGGGCGTTTGGTGCCGGAAAGGCGTGCCAGAGATGTGGAGGCGATGGTTCCCCGCGGCAGATAGAACTCCAGGCTGAGACATCGCAATTTTCATGGTCCAGGGAGCACTCCGCATCGCAACCTTCCGCGGGGTGCGGTGTTCCCACCGTCATGAATTGCTCCTCTGTGTCGGTGAGTCGCCGGGGTTTTTTGCGCGCAAGCGGTGCGATGGTCGCGCTTCCCTTTCTGGAATCGGTTGTGCGCGGCGGGGCTGCACAGGCCCCGGTGCGGATGGTGGCTCTTTGTTACAACATGGGCTTCGTTCCCTCGTTTTTCTTCCCGAAAACAACCGGTTGCAACTATGAGCATTCCCGCTACACCGCATTGCTGAAGGAGCACACCGAGCATTTCACCGTATTCAGCGGACTGGCCCACCCCGATGTCATTGGCGGACACAAAGCCGAGCGTAGTTTCCTGAGCGCCGCGCCCCGTCCCTCCGACCCCGATTTTAAAAACAGCATCTCCTTGGATCAGCTCGCGGCGCAGGCCGTGGGCAAAAAAACGCGCTTCCCTTCGCTCATCCTCTCGGTCGGGCGGGATGCCAACAACGATTACTTTCCCTCCATCGCCCACAACGGCGTGGTGCTGCCTGCCGAAAACAGTCCCGCGGCCCTCTACCGCAAGCTGTTTGTCAAAGGAACCCCCGAGGAAGTCGCGCGGCGCACCCACGAACTCACCAAAGGAGCCAGCATTTTGGATTTTGTTCGGGAAGGGGCACGAAACCTCCAGCGCGACCTGCCGGCGGGCGACAAACAGACCCTCGACCAGTACTTCACGGCTGTCCGGGATCTGGAAAAGGAACTCGAACACACACGGTCCTGGGATAACCGCGCGAAGCCCTCGGTCTCCATGAAAGAACCGGTGGACGTCGGCGATCCGCAGGAGGTGGAAAAACAAACCGACCTGATGCTGGGCCTAAGCCGTTTGGCGCTCGAGACCGACAGCACGCGCATCATCACCGTCGCCGTCCATCAGGGCGGGGTCACCCCCAAGATCCCCGGTGTTCAAAACCTTACCCACTCCCTGACCCATCACGGCAATGATCCCGCCAAAATGGAAGAACTCTCCCGCGTGGAATCCGCCCATTTCCAATGTCTATCCCGATTTTTGTCCGGACTACGTGCCGCGCAGGAGGGGGGCAAATCGCTGCTGGATTCCACAATGGTTTTACACGGAAGCCACCTCGGGAACGCTAATCTGCATACCAACACCAACCTGCCCCTGCTGCTGGCCGGAGGTCCTTTCCGGCACGGCCAGCATCTGGCCTTCGCGGGCAGTAACACTCCTTTTGCTAACCTCTTTGTGAGCATGCTTCAGGCACTCGGACTGGAGACAGCCAAGTTTGGATCGGGATCCTCCACACTGCGTGGATTAGAACGGGCCTAAGCGGAACTTCTCCCCTCGACTATAATGGATTGGAAACCGTCACGCGTTTTCTCCCGGCTCGCCGCGGTGCTGGGTGCAGCGTCCGCGCTATGGACTTTTGCCGGGACTTCCCGCGCCTCTGCGGCAAGCGCGCTGCCGGCGTTTCTCGAAACGCATTGCATCGACTGCCACGACGCCGCCTCCTCCAAGGGCGGCCTCAACTTAGAAACGCTCTCCAACGATCTCTCCCAACCCGTGCAGTTTGAGCGCTGGTTGAAAATCCGCGATGCGGCCGCTTCCGGGGAAATGCCCCCGAAGAAAAAGCCCCGCCCGGACGCGGGGGAACTGGCTCGCTGGCTGGAAGATCTGGATGCCCGTTTGTTGGCTGCCGAAAAGACCAACCGCGCAACCGGAGGGCGTTCGGCAGTTCGCCGCATGACGGCGGCCGAATTCGAAAATGCACTGCGCGAGGTGCTGGATTTGCCCGATCTCCAAATTCGCGATCTGCTGCCCGCCGATGGAAACCGGCACGGATTTCAGAAGCTGGCTGAGGCGCTGGAAATTTCCCACGCGCATCTGGAGCGCTATCAGGAGGCGGTTCGCATCGCCCTGGATGAAGCAGTCGCGACCCAACCCAAGGCGCCGCAGCCCGTCCACCAGCGCATTTATCCGGCGAGCCGATTAAAGGGCTGGCTGAGTTCGGGCGCGGGCGTGCTGCTCGAGGACAAGCAGCTTTCACCCGCCTTCGCGCTGTCCACTCCGGGCGGGCCCGCGGCAACACGGCAAAAAACGCGGGAACTGGAGGCCGCGGGGGTCTTCAAACTGCCGCATGCGGTTGGCATGCTTTGCACGCACAACGGGTTTGGCGGTCCCCGGCCGAATCTGGGGTTTGGGGCGGTGCACCCGGGCAGGTACCGGGTGCGGCTCTCGGTGTTCGGATTTTGGTGGAACGCCGGGAAAGCGGAGCCTTCAAAGCGCTCTGAGGCGCTGGTGCTGGATAAAACGCGCACAGGTCTTGGATTTGGCGCCCAGACCATCGGTTTTTTCGAGGCACCTTCGCTCCAGTCCAAGGAACACGAAGTGATGACCTATCTTCGCAACGGGGAGATTCTCTTTTTCGAGGGAGCGACCGTGCCGGGGTTGGGAGATTTCCGCCTCAGCAAGGGGGCCGCCGATCACAAGGGGCCTGGAGTCGCTTTGGAATGGGTGGACGTCGAGGGGCCACTGTTCAGGCAG
>JBILWF010000412.1:0-3653 GCA_044370075.1 Chthoniobacteraceae bacterium
AGACGTCACCGTTCAGGTGCTGGTACAGGCTCGGGAGGATCTTATTGAACGCACCTTCGAATCTCTGCGCGGAGTGCGCAGCGCCATCGTTCACCTCTACAACTCCACCTCCCCCGCCCAACGCCGGATCGTTTTCGGGCTCGAAAAGCCCGAGATTCTCGCCCTGGCGCAGCGCGGCACCCGGTGGATCAAGGACCGTGCGCCTTTGCTGAGCGAATCGCACATTCGGTTGGAATATTCGCCGGAAAGCTTCTCGGCCACCGAGGTGGAATTTTCCCTTGAAGTATGCGAAGCCGTGGCTGCCGTATGGCAGCCTACGGAGACGAACAAAATCATACTCAACCTGCCCGACACGGTTGAGGTTGCGATGCCGAATGTTTACGCGGACCAGATTGAGTGGTTTTGCCGGAATCTTTCGCTGCGGGATCGCGCCATTGTGAGCGTCCACACCCACAACGACCGGGGAACAGGCACCGCAGCGACAGAACTCGCCCTACTGGCCGGCGCCGACCGCGTCGAGGGAACCCTCTTTGGAAACGGCGAGCGCACCGGCAATCTGGACATCGTCACCGTTGCGCTCAACCTGTACATGCACGGCATCCACCCGCAACTGGACCTCTCCAACATAAACGCGCTGCGCACTGTGTACGAACGCTGCACGGGCATGACAGTGCCCCCGCGCCATCCGTACGGAGGCGAACTGGTGTTCACGGCATTCTCCGGGTCGCACCAGGACGCCATACGCAAGGGGCTTGCCGCGTGGACCAAGCAGGGGGAAAGCGGCATCTGGGACATACCCTACCTGACCATCGACCCCTCCGATATCGGACGTGAATACCGGGAGGTGATCCGCGTCAACAGCCAGTCTGGAAAAGGCGGCGTAGCGTATTTGCTGGAGAGCGAATTTGGAATTGAACTGCCCAAGGATCTGCAGCGTGAGTTTGGCCCGCTGGCGAACGATCTGGTGGACTCCCTCGGCCGGGAAGTGAGCGCCGCCGAACTGAAGGCCATGTTTTGGAAAGAGTACGTGGAGCGGGATTCTCCACTGCTGTTGGAACATTTCCACGCGGATGGAACCGGCGGTGTTTACCGGTGCCGGGCGAGCCTGCTGCACCATGGACAACCTCTGGCGGTGCTCGGGGAGGGCAATGGGCCGATCGCGGCCTTCGTAAACGGACTCAAAGCCGAGGGTATCCCGGCTTTTGAAATCACCGACTACCGGCAGGCCGCACTCGGATCGGGAACGGCGGCGAGCGCGATTTCGTATGTGTGCATTCAGGATGCGGGGGGCCGCACAGCGTGGGGGGCGGGCGTGCACACCAACATCGAGCTTTGCTCTATTCGCGCAGTGGTAAGCGCCCTCAACCGTGTGCTGGCCTGAAAGGCTTGAGAAAACAACCATGCGTTATCGGATCTGCAAAAGCTTTGAGATTGAGAACGGGCACATGCTCTCCAAGCACCCCGACAAATGCCGTTTCCCGCACGGGCACACCCGGAAGGTGGAGTGCGTTCTGAGCGCGGAGAGCCTCGACGCCCACGAAATGGTGTGCGACTTCAAGCTTCTCAAAAATCTTCTGGCGGACTTTCTGGATCAGTACGACCACGCCCTGTGCATGAACACGGAGGATCCGCAGTACGCTTCGCTCAAAGCAGCCTACGGGGAACGCGTCATTGGATTCGAGCACCGGGATCCGACTACTGAAGTGCTGGCGCAAACCGTCTTTCTGCACCTTGAAAAAGCGCTTCGGGAATACGCAACCACCTCCGCCGGAGCCTACTCACTGAGGCACGAGGTGAAGCTCGAACGGGTGCGCGTTTGGGAAACCTCCTCCTCGTGGGCGGAGTACGGCGAAGGATAGACGGCGCTTCACGGCCGCACCGGCGGGCCCCCGACGTGGACTCAGGCCGGGGCATTTGCCGCTTTGACCCTGAACCACGGCCCTTTACACTCAGGTAACTCCTGCGTGGAGTTCGGCCCCTCCCCTTTCCTGCCATGAACACCCGTTTCCTGCCCCTGCTCGCGTTTCTGTTATTCGCCGCCGTTTTCCAGACTCAGGGCGCCCCGCAGCCGCCCAACATCGTGGTGATCCTGGCGGATGATTTAGGTATAAACGATCTGGGATGCTACGGACGTTCCCAGCACCGCACCCCCAATCTGGACAAACTTGCCGGCGAAGGAAAACGCTTCACCGCGGCCCTCTGCGCCATTCCGGTGTGTTCGCCCTCGCGGGCCGCCCTGTTCACCGGACAAAACCCCGCCCGGTTGCACATTACCAACTTTCTTCCCGGCAGGGCGGACTGGCCCGGGCACCGGCTCCTCCAACCCCCGCTGGCCCCGCTGCCAAACCATGTGCCGATCACCGCGGACCGGCTCAAAGCCGCGGGTTACACAACCGCCTGCGTGGGAAAATGGCATCTGGGGAAGGCCTCGGAGCGTTCATCGTTTGATCTAGTCTTTGGGGGCAAGGCCAACACCACTCCGTCGGCAAGCGAAGGCGGAAAAGGCGAGTTCGAGCAAACGCGCAAGGCGGTGGAGTTCATAGAAACCAACGCCCAAAAGCCTTTCTTTCTGCATCTTGCCTATGACGCGCCGCACGTGCCCCTGGCGGCGCAGCCCGAGCGCATCGCGGCCTACTCCAACACCTTCAACCCCATCTACGCCGCGATGATCGAATCGCTCGACGCAGCCATCGGCCAGCTCCTCGCAAAAATCGACGCTCTCGGTCTGCGCGAGAAAACCCTCGTCATTTTTTGCTCCGACAACGGCGGGCTGCATGTGCCCGAACTTCCCCACACGCCGGCCACCCACAACACGCCGTACCGCGCCGGCAAAGGCTTTTTGTACGAAGGCGGCCTGCGCGATCCGCTGCTGGTGCGGTGGCCGGGGCGGATCGCCCCCGGGGTGATAGATACGCCGGTCAACCTGGGCGACCTCGCCCCCACCGTGCTGGAGGCCGGTGGCGCGGAAGCGCTCACTCCGGCGGACTACACCAGCCTCATGCCGCTGCTAACGGACTCGGGTTCGCTCAAGGCCCGCCCCCTTCTGTGGCACATGCCCCACTACACCAACCAGGGAGGTCGTCCCTCGGGGGCAATTCGCGAGGAGGACTGGAAGCTGATAGAACACTACGAAGACGGGCGCATGGAGCTCTTCAATCTGAGGGAAGATCCCTCGGAAAAAAACGACCGCTCGGCCGCGGAACCCGCCCGCGTCGCGACGATGCGCGGCAAACTCGAGGCATGGCGCCGGGAAATTCACGCGGCAACGCCGCGGCCCAACCCCGCGTTCCAGCCTGCGCTGTGGAACGCCTGTTACGCGGAGCGCGACGTAAGCCGTCTGGAGGCGGGCCAGACGGCGGTGGAAACGGCCGCGCCCCTGCTGTCGTGGAGGGAGGCCATGGACAAAGTGCGTCAGATCCGACAGCCCGCTCCAAACGCCCCAATCCCGGAACCCTCCCCGGTGTCACAACCTCCGGCCATCGGTCTGGTGCAACTCGAACCCAAGGACGCCATCCTTCACAGCACGAAACTGCGCTACGAACCCCAACCGCAGAAGGACACTCTCGGCTTCTGGGTGGACCCGGCCGACTGGGCCGAATGGGAGTGCGAGATTCCCCAGTCGGGCGCGTACGCGGTGGAAATTTTGCAGGGCT
>JBILWF010000023.1:0-11219 GCA_044370075.1 Chthoniobacteraceae bacterium
AATACAAACTCCGCCTCACCGCTATAGGCAATTGTCTCCGGAGTAATGATTTCCAGTTTCAACGTGGCCATGAAATTGATCCTCTGTTTTCGACTCAGCCACCCGCTTTCGGAAAAAACAAAAACGCTTTCTCCAAAAAGCAGAAACCGGCTTAGGCGCGCACCATGTCGATGCCACCCTTCATGTAGAAGCTGCCTTCGGGAACGTCGTCGTGCTTGCCATCAAGAATCTCTTTGAATCCCCGGATGGTCTCCGAAATCGGCACATACTGTCCCGGTGTACCCGTGAATACTTCCGCCACATGGAAAGGCTGCGAAAGGAAACGCTGGATTTTACGGGCCCGAAAAACTGTGAGTTTGTCCTCTGGAGACAATTCATCCATGCCGAGGATGGCGATAATGTCTTGGAGATCTTTATAACGCTGGAGCACGCGCTGCACGCCTCGGGCGACCGCGTAGTGCTCCGCACCGACCACCTCAGGGGCCAGTGCCTTGGACGTCGAAGCCAGGGGATCTACGGCGGGATAGATACCCAACTCGGCGATGGAACGCTCCAAAACGATCGTGGAGTCCAGATGCGCAAACGTGTTGGCAGGAGCGGGATCTGTCAAGTCGTCCGCCGGAACGTAGACAGCCTGAAAAGAGGTCACCGAACCGTTCTTGGTCGACGTGATGCGTTCCTGAAGCTGCCCCATCTCGGCCGCCAAGGTGGGCTGGTATCCCACCGCCGAGGGCGTCCGTCCCAAAAGCGCGGACACCTCGGATCCTGCTTGGGAGAAGCGGAAAATGTTGTCGATGAACAAAAGCACATCCTGATTCTTTTCGTCCCGGAAATACTCCGCCATGGAAAGGGCCGAGAGAGCCACCCGCATACGCGCCCCTGGAGGCTCATTCATCTGGCCGTAAACCAAGGCCACTTTGGACTCTTCGATTTTGTCGAGTCGAATGACCTTTGAATCTGCCATTTCGTGGTACAGATCGTTGCCTTCGCGGGTGCGCTCGCCCACGCCCGCAAATACGGAGTAGCCACCGTGCCCCTTGGCAATGTTGTTGATGAGCTCCATGATCACCACGGTCTTACCCACGCCGGCACCGCCGAAAGCCCCCACCTTCCCACCCTTCGTGAAGGGGCAGATCAAATCGATCACCTTGATGCCCGTTTCAAGAATCTGCGCCTTGGTATCCTGGTCAACCAGCGGAGGCGCAGGGCGGTGAATCGGATAGCGCTTTGTGTGGGGCACAGGACCCCGTTCATCAGTGGGATCACCCGTCACATTGAAAATGCGCCCCAGCACGCCCTCGCCCACGGGCACGGAAATGGGAGTGCCGGCTGCCTTGGCTGCGACTCCGCGCTTGAGTCCCTCGGTGGAACTCATCGCGATGGCTCGAACCCAAGAGGCCCCGAGGTGCTGTTGGACCTCCAGAACCAGTCGGGTTGTTTTTCCATTTACGTCATACTCGACCTCCAAAGCCTCCATCAATTTCGGCATGACGCCGGAGGCACTGAAATCAACATCGACGACGGGACCGATGACTTGGACTATCGACCCGATATTTTCTGCGGATGCGGCGGCTTGAGACATGGAACTTGAGAGGGTGAGGGCTGTAGATTTTAGGAGAGAACCATTTGGGCGGTTGCGATCTCCAGAATTTCCGTGGTGATGCTTGCCTGACGGATCTTGTTATACTCCAGAGTCAGGTCCTTGATGATTTGCTTGGCGTTGTCGGTAGCATTCTTCATGGCCACCATGCGGGCGGAGTGTTCTGAAGCACGGCTCTCGAGCACCAAATGATAGATCTTGAAGAAGACAAAGTGAGGAAGCAGGTGCCGAAGGAGTTCCTCTTTGTTCGGCTCCAAGGTGTACTCGAGCACATCCGGGGGTGTTTCCGACTGCTTGACTTCAGAGTTCCTGCCCCCCAATTCCACCGGTCCGATGTCGAAAGAATGGACGGGCGCAACGGTACGGCAGCTTGGAACCTGAGTCAGCGTGTTTACAAAATCCGAGTAAACAACCACGATCTGGTCCGATTTGCCGCTCATGTACTGATCCAAGCAAAACTTGGAGACAATTTGCGCGTCGTAATAACTGAAGCTGTCCTTCAAATCGAATTCAGCGATCACAGACCGCTTGGACCGGGCCAGAAACTGAGCGCCTTTCCTTCCGACGCAGACAAAGTCAGTCGTTGCTGGATCCAGTTTGGCAACCTCACGGAATAAATTGGTGTTGAGAGCACCACACAACCCTTTGTCCGTGGAGAGTACCAAAGCGAGGGTGCGGTTGACCTTGCGGTCCTCCATTAGAGGATGCGGAGCCCGCTCTCCATCCTCGAGCATGTCAATAAAGGGCCGCAAAAGCCGCGAAAGCTCCTGGGCATACGGGCGACTGGCCACGGCAGCTTGCTGCGCCTTGCGCATCTTCGAGGCCGCGACCATCTGCATGGCCTTGGTAATCTGAGCCGTATTTTTGACGGACTTGATCCGGCGGCGTATGTCTCGCGTGTTGGCTGCCATGGGCTGCTAGTTGGATGCCTCGAAGATAAGCGCTACGCCTGATAGCCCTGCTTGAATTCGGAGAGAGCGGCCTTCAAGTCGTTCGAAACTTCGTCGTCCACGGCACCTTTTTGACGAATTTTTGCCAGCACCGATTCCTTGCGCGTAGCGAGGAAATCCTGGAGTTTGTTCTGGAAATCCTTCACCGAGGCAACAGGGACATCGTCAAAATGACCGTTTTGAACCGCCCATAAGGTGCCCACCTGAATTTCAACGGGAAGAGGCTTGTACTGCGTCTGCTTGAAGAGTTCCACGATGCGCTGCCCTCGGTCCAGTTGCGCTTTCGTTTTGGCGTCCAAATCGGAACCAAACTGGGCGAAGGCAGCCAGTTCGCGAAACTGGGCAAGGTCGCCCTTGATCTTGCCGGCGACTTGCTTCATCGCCTTGATCTGGGCGGCAGATCCTACGCGACTGACCGACAAACCGACGGAGACCGCAGGACGAATACCTTGGTAAAACAAATCCGTTTCCAAGTAAATCTGACCGTCCGTAATCGAGATCACGTTCGTGGGGATGTAGGCGGAGACGTCGCCCGCCTGCGTCTCAATGATGGGCAGAGCTGTCAGCGAACCGTTACCCGCGCTTTCACTCAAGCGGGCACTGCGCTCCAAAAGCCGGGAGTGTAAGTAGAACACATCACCGGGGTAAGCTTCGCGGCCGGAAGGCCGTTTCAGCAGGAGAGAAACCTGCCGGTATGCCACCGCATGCTTGGATAGGTCGTCAAAGACGATCACGGCATCCATTCCGTTGTCCATGAACCACTCGCCCATCGCACATCCGGCAAAGGGAGCCAGATACTGGTTCGTGGCCGTGTCCGAAGCGGGCGCGGAAACCACGATGGTGTACTGCATCGCCCCTGACTCCTCCAAAACGGCCACCGTACGGGCGATGTTCGAGTTCTTTTGCCCCACGCCCACATACACCGAATAAATCGGGCGGAACCCTGGTTTGCCCTCGTTCAGCTTGTTGATCCGGGCGTTGTTGATGATGGTATCGACCGCGATTGTCGTCTTTCCCGTGGCGCGGTCCCCGATGATCAATTCCCGCTGGCCGCGGCCGATGGGGATCATGGCATCAATGGCCATAATGCCCGTCATCATGGGTTGGCTCACGGACTGCCGTTTGATGATGCCGGGAGCGATTTTTTCAACGGGATACTGGTCCGTGGCTTGAATCGGACCGCGTCCGTCGATGGGTTCTCCGAGCGTATTGACTACGCGCCCCAGCAGGCCCGTGCCCACAGGAACCGACAGCAGACGTCCGGTGGTTCGCACCTCCATCCCCTCGGTAACCGCCTTGTCCTCACCCAGCAGAATAGCTCCCACTTCAGTTTCCTCGAGGTTCAAGGCAATGCCGTAGAGCCCGCCCGGGAACTCGATCATTTCGTTGAGCATCACGTTGCTCAACCCTTCGATGCGCGCAACGCCGTCGCCCACCTGTCTAACGATGCCCACGTTGGAACGCGTCGCCCCGGTCTTTAACCCGGTAATTGCCGACTCGATTTCTTGCAAAATTTTGCTCATGTCCTTTTTCCTCTTGGATTTGAAATTTGGTTTAGAATAACGCGCGCATCCTAGTGCGAGAGAGAATATTCAAGGTTCTTCAGGCGCTCCCGTACATTGGCGTCCCATACGTCGCTTCCCAGTCGAACGCGTACTCCGGATATCAACTCGGGTTGCTCGGAAAAATGAACACCCACATGAGTTCCAAATTTGGCATGTATGGAGGACTCCAATCCCGCGCGAGTCCGGGCATCCACGCTTCGAGCGGTCTCGACGTGGGCCGTTTGTTTGTCCAACTCGAGGCGGATGAGGCGGTGAAACTCGTGAAGAATCTGAGCGGCGTGCGCAGGCTTTTTTCCTGCGATTTCTTTGAGCACAGCGGTGACCCGCGGCGCGTCCACCCCGGCCGGCCCAACGCAGCAGCGATGCAGTGCCTTGGCTCCCTGTCTTGCTTCCTTACTCAGTTTCATAACGCGGGCAGAGCGTTGAACTAAACGGCAATCTCGCGATTGGCTTCCTCGGTGAGCCTCCGCTGATCGTCATCGGTGAGGATTTTGCCGGCCACTTTCGCTGTGGTACGGACCACGAGTCCTGCCACTTCCGCGCGCAATTCCACAAGCATGCGCTCCCTGTCGCGCTTGGACTCCTCGCGCGCCTTCGCAAGGAGAGCCTCGGCATCGGCCTTGGCCTGGGCCATCTGTTTTTCCTGAAACTCGAGCGCTGCCAGTTTGGCTTCCTCCACAAGCTTGTGCGCGCCGGAGGACGCCTGAACGACAATTTCATTGGCACGCTTTTCCGCGTCCTGAACCTGAACCTTGAGCGCGGCGGCCTCCTTGTAGGTCAGTTCAATGCGCTGCCGGCGGTCCTCAAGGACTTTCAGGACCGGGCCGTAAGCAAACTTGTACAAAGCAGCGCAGACGATGGAAAAGGAAATGACCTGAGCCGTAAACGCCCAAGAGCTGAAACCGAAGGTTTCTGCCGTGGATTTCATGGTCTCCGCGACCCCCCCTTGCGAGGCAAGGATAAGAACATGATCAAGCATAAGAAAGACTCAGAACTGCGAGTGGGGAAGGACGCGGAGGAGCATCGAAACTCGTCCGCGCCTTGGAAACATTACTTACCGGCAAGGAAGATCGCGAAGAACACGATCCCTTCAGCCAGAGCGGAGCTCAAGATGGCCTGAATGAGGATGGGCGTGGCTGCGCCGGGATTGCGTCCAACGGCCTCGGAAGCCTTGAGCCCGATAATGCCGACTGCGATCGCAGAGCCGAGGGCAGCGAGACCGATGTGCAGGTTTCCAGACACTTCTGCGATGGTTGTGATGTTCATGTGGTGTGTTGTTTTGGTGTTGTGTGCCATGCACCCCCGCAGTCCTGCCACGGTCCGGCGCATGAAATCGAATTGAAATCAGTGGTGTTCGTCGCCGTGACCTTCCGAGTGGGAACAGATCAACAAAGTGAACACCGCGGTGAGCAGCGTGAAAACCAGGGCCTGAACCATGCCCACGAGCAGTTCGAGAAAGTAAAAGGGCACAGGGATCAACGGAGCCAGAGCGGGAACCAGATTCGACATGGCCTCAAGCATCGTTTCTCCAGCGAACACGTTGCCGTAGAGACGGAAAGAGAGGGACACCGGGCGGAACAGAATGGAAACCAACTCCAGAAGGCCCACACAGAAAAACACGACCACCATGAGCACCTTGAGCAGACCCTTGGAATCTCCACGAGGCGCGAAGATGTGCGCGAGAAAGCCGCCCAATCCATTTTCCCGGAGCGCCCAGAAAATCCACGCGGCGAAAAACACCACGGACATCGCGAGCGTCAGATTCAAATCCGCGTTGGCACCGCGCAGCAGGGGCGTAACGAGATGATGCAGGTGTCCGTGCTCGTCGGGCACCCCCCACCCGACAGTTCCCACCCCGGGCAAAAGACCGAACCAGTTGGCGGACAGAATGAAGATAAACGCCGTAGCGAAGAACCAGAAGGTTTTCGCAGTCAGAGCGCGGCCCATGATGCTTTCAAGAAAATTGCGTAAACTTTCCACCACCCATTCAACCACGTTCTGCAAACCTTCCGGGACTTCCCTTAAACGAACTGTGGCGCGTCTCGCGACCACTATCACGAGAACGGTGACGACCCAGCTCAGAACCATCGAATTGTTCACCGGAAGAGGGCCTATGTGGAAGACCACCGGCGCAGCGGAAGGGAGGGCCTCAGCGGCATGCGCATCGTGCGGAGCATCCGCAGCGACCGCCGCCAAAGGCAACAGCAAAGACAAAGCCAAAGACGCCCGGAGAAGGAGACCGGCAAATCGGGGGTGACTGCTGTGAAATAAACCAAACATGAGACTGGACTGCTAACGGGGGGAAAATTGCCAGATCAAAGACACGGGCTAAATTTGGGGGTTAGGCCAACTATTTTTTAATACACAATCTGAAGAGCGGGGGGTTCGCAAGGACTTTGTGAAATTTTTCACAAGCATCTGGGCTCTGCCGCGGCGGCAGCCAGACGGTTTTTCAACCCCTCCATGCCAATTCCCTGCACAGCGCTGATTTCCAGAACATCGACGCGCCCGAATCGTTCCCTCAGCGCCGGAAGATAAACCGAGCATTCCGGAAGATCGCATTTGTTGGCCACGATGATCCAGGGGCGTTCCGAAAGAGCCGGGTCATACAAATTAATCTCACGCCGGAGGTTTTGAAGATCCGAGAGCGGATCGCGCCCCTCGCTGCCCGCGGCATCGAGAACGAAGGCCAGCAATTTACACCGCGTGATGTGGCGCAGAAACTCGTGTCCCAGACCGACATTCTGATGCGCGCCCTCAATGAGGCCGGGAATATCGGCCACGGTAAAGCGCCTGTCCTCGGACAACTGCACGACCCCCACATGCGGCGTGAGGGTGGTGAAGGGATAGGACGCCACTTTGGGATGGGCGGCGGATATTTTCGTCAACACGGTGGACTTCCCCGCGTTGGGATATCCTACAAGCCCAACATCCGCAATGGTACGCAGTTCGAGGTAAAACTCCCCGGTCTCTCCGGGTTCACCATACGTAAACTGGGTGGGAGCTTGATTGCGTGAACTTTTGAAATGGACGTTGCCCAGTCCGCCCTTGCCGCCTTTGCAGAGAGTCCACTGCTGCCCGGGTTCATTCAAATCCACAACCAGTTCCAATTCGGAAGGGTCGCGTTTTTCCTCCTCTGGTTCCTGATCCTCCGGAGCCTTCGAGAGGTCGACGTAGGTCGATTGGGTGCCGTAGCGCACGGATGGCTCCAGCCCGGATCCTTGATCGCGCTGAGGCAGCCGGTAAACCAGCGTGCCCACGGGTACGCGATACACTTTGTCCGGAGCAGATTTTCCGTAGCACTTTTTCCCCATGCCGTGCTGGCCGTGGTTTGCACGCAGAATCGGTTCGTAAAAGAAAGCGGTCAGGTTGTCGGTGTGGACATCGGCAAGAAAAATGACCGATCCGCCGCGACCGCCATCGCCGCCGTCGGGGCCGCCCTTGGGAACGAAAGCCTCCCGGCGGAAAGAAACGCATCCGTTGCCCCCGTCCCCGGCAAAAACCTGAACTCGAATATGATCAACAAACACAAGGGAAGGTTCTAAGCCGAAGCGGTCGGCGACCGGAGGATCTCCGCGTAGAGATCCCGGGTTTTGGCAGCGATGGAAGCCCAGGAGAAGTGATCCTCGGCGCGTTGTCTGCCGGCCTTGGCCATCCGCTCGCGATCGCAGGGGGCGTCTATCAAGCGGTTGATTGCGGCAGCGAGGGCGTATTCGAATTCGTGCGCATCGCAAGGTTCGAAAGTACCCGGCTTTAACTCAAGGGGAACCAGGACGCCCGTTTGTTCATTCACGACGACTTCGGGAATGCCCCCCACGGCACTGGCGACAACGGGTGTTTCGCATGCCATAGCCTCCAAGTTTATGATCCCAAACGGCTCATACACCGAGGGACAACAAAACACGGCAGCATCGGAGTACAATGCAATGGCATCTTCGCGAGGTATCATGTTTTCGATCCAGAGAACATCCCCCCGCGAACGCTGCGCTTCGGAAACCACGGAGCGCATCTCGCCGGCGATTTCCGGCGTATCCGGCGCCCCCGCGCATAAGACTACTTGAAAACCCGGTTTGAAGAAGCGTATCGCCCGGGCCAGATGCAGGATTCCCTTCTGCCGGGTGATTCTTCCCACGAACAAAACATACGGCATGTCCGGACGGATGCCATATTTGGACAAGACCCGGGGATCCGGTTTTTTCCTGTACTCGGACAAGTCGATTCCGTTGTGGATCACGCGCACTTTGTGCTCGGGAATGTCGAACAATCGCAGAATGTCGGTTTTGGTGTCGGAGGAGACTGCGACGACAGCATCGGCCAGGGCGAGGGCGGTGCGTTCGACCCAGCAGCTAAAATCGTAGCCGCCCGCCAACTGCTCCCGTTTCCAAGGGCGCAGGGGCTCGAGGGAATGCACGGTGATCACCAACGGTTTGCCATAATTGAGTTTGGCCAAAATCCCGGCGAGATGCGTGTACCACGTGTGCAGGTGAACGATATCGGCATCGATACCCGCGCTGTTCCAGTCGAGGCAACGCTGGAGCGCGGCGAACACCCCGTGCAGGTGTTTGGGGGAGGCGTAGGAGGCGGTGTCCGCGCCGAAAGCGGTCGCCCGCAATTCAGGAAGGTTTACGCGGGTCTGCCGGGAGTCTGCACCAAAGCACCGCACCTCCACACGCAGGAGTTTGGAAAGTTCCCGCGTGATATAATCCACGTGAACCCCGGCCCCCCCATAAATTGTTGGAGGATACTCATTTGTAAGAACAAGACACTTCATCTCTCGAAAAATCCCGGATGTTGACTGCCCGTTAAGTTCAAAAGCCGCGCGGCCCGGACGCGCGCGCGGAGGGATGGAGTAGCAAGCGCTGCCCGTTTGATGAAGCAAGCGTGAACCCTTTTTAAACGAGAGACCAGCGCTCTTTCATGCGTTCAACGCGGCGCCTCGCATCACCCAGAGAAGGAAAGTTTTCGATGACAGAAACCCGCAAGTGGACGCCTTTTGGTGATAAAAAACCCGGTCCCTTTTCTACGAGGGCCGGGCTTTTTGGAGGAAGGAATCCAATTTCCACTTCCCGGTCGCGTATCTTAGGACGCCGGCAATTCTTCCCCGACAGCAAAACGCACAAACCGGCGCACACTGATGGATTCGCCAAGAGCCTTGTTTTTTTCGGCGATGAGCTGCGAGATGCTTAGATCCGGGTTTTTAATGAAGGACTGGTCGACCAGGCACACGCTCGAAAAAAACTTGTCCATTTTGCCGTCCACGATTTTTTCGATGATGTTTGCGGGTTTTCCGGGAGGCACCTGACCGCGGTACACTTCGCGCTCGCGGTCGGCGAGCGCCTTGGGAACAGATTCACGGGAGACGCAGACAGGGCTGGCGGCGGCAATCTGAAGGGTCAAGTCGCGCACCAACTGTTTGAAATCCTCGCTCTGAACGGTAGTATCCTTGGTAGCGCCCACTTCGACCAGCACGCCCACCTTGCCCCCAGTGTGGATGTAGGAGGCGATGGTACCGCTTCCCTGGACTTCGAGCCGGGAGCTGCGGCGTATGAGGATATTTTCTCCCAATTTCTGAACAGCGGCGACGCGATCAGCCTCGAGGTCGGTCGCTGGGTTTTCCGCGAGCTTTCCGGCAATCAAATCGCTGAAGCTGCGAAACGAATCATTCTTCGCCACAAAATCAGTCTCGCAATTGACCTCAGCGAGTACGCCTACCTTGCCGCCCTGCGCGATATGCTGGGCGATGACGCCCTCCTTCGCCTCGCGGTCGGCTTTCTTGGCTGCACTGGCCGCTCCTTTTTTGCGGAGCAGATCAATGGCCGCCTCCAAGTCTCCCTTGGTTTCGGCCAGGGCGCGTTTGCATTCCATGAGACCCGCGTTGGTTTTTTCGCGGAGGGTCTTCACCATTTGGGCATCGATGACTAATTCGCTCATTATTGCAGAGGGTTGAAAAGTGGCTTTCTGAAACAGATCAACCGGCGCGGCCGCCGGTTGGATCTCGGGAGGGGGTAGGCCTCCCCTTGTGTGGATCCGCCGCCTGTGCGACGCCGGATCACAAGCTTGTTGATTTATTCGCTGACTCCGGCCATCTCCTGCTCGGCGGCGCTAGAAACAGACCCCGAGGCATTCCCCACAAGGGCGTCCACCAGTTTCTGAAGCACGATGCGGATCGCCCGAATGGCATCGTCATTTCCCGCAATGGGATATGTGACAAGACTCGGATCGGCATTGGTGTCCACAATAGCAATGGTGGGTATGTTGAGGCGTTTGGCTTCCGCCACGGCGATGGCTTCCCGAACCGTGTCGATAACGATAATCGCATCGGGGAGTTTCTCCATCTTGCGGATGCCTTCGAGGTTGCGTTTGAGCTTTTCGCCTTCCCGGCGCAGGGCGGAAATTTCCTGATTTCCCATTTTCGAGTACTCGGGCTGCTTCTCGAGTTGCTCGATATAGGTCATGCGTGCCACGCTCTTGCGGATGGTGGTCTGGTTTGTGAGGGTGCCCCCGAGCCAGCGCTGATTGACGTAGAACTGGCCGCAGGCTTCAGCTGCCTCCTTGATGGCCTCCTGAGCCTGCTTTTTGCACCCGACGAAGAGCACCTTCCCGCCGCGCGCCGCAAGGGCGCTGAGGAACTTCGTGGCGGCGTCCAGCTGGTGCACCGTGGCGCCGAGGTTAATGATATGCAAAGCGTTGCGCTTCTCGAAAATGAATGGCTTCATTTTCGGATTCCAACGCTTGCTCTGGTGGCCAAAATGGACCCCAGCCTCGAGCAGTTCCGTCATCAATTCAGTGGACATGGCTAAGTGCAGTTTACGGGAAAAGGGTCGGGAGGTTGTATTGTGAAGCAACTGTTTGCAAGCCCGAGTTTCGATTTACTCCGGGTTTTTTGACGCCAGTCGGTCTCATGCAAATTCGCCCACTCTCCGGAACTTGGTATAGCGGGCCTCCAGAAGATCCTTGATTGGAAGCTTTTCAAGCACGTCCAGCTCCCGCACCACGGCGGTGCGCAGGTTATAAACCGCTTTTTCCAAATCCTGATGAGCCCCGCCCTGGGGTTCGGCGACGACTCCGTCGATGATACCCAGTTCCTGAAGGTCATTTCCGGTC
>JBILWF010000414.1:0-3648 GCA_044370075.1 Chthoniobacteraceae bacterium
TCCTCGGCAATCGCCATGAGTATGAGATCATTCATGGTATTCGAGCAGCGATTGAACCCGCACCCCTTCGTCCCGCAACGCGCGGCTTCCCCCCAAAAACTCCAGGGAAATGACCGCCCCCACGACAATGTTCCCGGGGGGGACGTTAAAATGCCGCCGCAGTAACTGCACAATCGCCAGCGCCGTGCCGCCCGTCGCGAGCACATCATCCACCAGCATCACGCGCCTGCCCCTCAGATCACACCCCACCTGCATGCTGATGGAGCTTTCACTGTACTCGTACGCGTAGGACTCGGTCACAAGGGCGCCGGGAAGTTTCCCCGGTTTGCGCGCCAGATACAGCGGCAGGCGCATGGCGTAGGAGACGGCGGATCCCCACAAAAACCCGCGCGCATCGGGGCTGACCAGCGCCTCAGAATCGCTCTCCCCGCAAAGCACCCCCAACCGGTTGACCGTCCATGCGAATGCGGCGGGGTGCTCGAGAATGGAACAAATATCGAAAAAGTTCACCCCCGGTTTTGGCCAGTCCGGCACGGTTCGAATGATCTTTCGCAGGGTGTCGTCGTTCATGCGGCGAGGTGGGTGGGGTGAGGATGCTGCGGGGTGCCTCCAGACTGCCTCACTCCCGGTCCGGAACGATTCAAGACTTTTCCAGCGGACTTTTTTTCCCGCCGAATGAACCGGGCTCGGCCCCCGGGTGGGCAGGGACGGCTCAAAATCGGAATTCGCATCGGGCAGCGCGGCGTTGGACACCCGGATGTGGCGGGGTAAACTGGGGGAGAACCATGGCCCGCATTCCCGAGGAACTTCTGGATCAAATAGCCGCCGCCAACGACATCGTGGAGGTCATCGGCGGGTATTTTCCCCTCAAACGCGCGGGGACCACCTACAAGGCGCTCTGCCCGTTTCATCAGGAGCGCTCACCCTCGTTCACCGTCAATCAGGCTCGCCAGATCTTTAAGTGCTTTGGCTGCGGCGCGGGCGGCTCGGTGTTCCGCTTTGTGATGGACTACGAGCACCTGGATTTCACCTCAGCGGTCCGCAAACTGGCCGAGCGGGCCAACATCCGCCTGCATCTTGAGGAATGGAGCGACGCGGACGCACAGCAGAACTCGCTTCGCAGCCGCCTTCTGGCGATCCATCAGCAGGCGGCGCAGTTTTTCCACAAAAACCTGCTCCGCAGCCCGGCGGCCCAGACGGCGCGGGAATACCTCAAGTCGCGGGGCATTCACGCCGAGACCGCGCGGAACTGGATTCTGGGATACGCTCCGGACTCCTGGGATGCGACGCTGCGCTGGGCCCGGGACGCCGGCTTTTCCCTGGAGGAAATCCGCGCCAGCGGGCTGGTGTCGCAGCGCGATCCGGAATCGGAACGCAGCGAATGTTACGACCGTTTCCGGGACCGGATCATGTTCCCGATCTGCAATGACACCGGAGAGGTGATTGCGTTTTCGGGGCGCATTCTCCAACCGGACGCCAAGGCAGCCAAGTATGTGAACTCGCCGGAGACGCCGCTCTTTACCAAGGGCGCGGTTTTGTTCGGTTTGCACCGCTCCAAGCGGGCGCTGATTCAGGCCAAATCGGCGGTGGTGCTCGAAGGGCAGTTGGATCTAATCAGCGCGTTTGAATCAGGAATCCAGAATGTGATCGCCCCGCAGGGAACGGCTTTTACCCCGCAACAGGCCCGGATTCTGCGCCGGTATGTGGAAGAAGTCGTTCTCTGCTTCGACTCGGATGCGGCCGGCGAAAAAGCGACGGAACGTTCGCTGCCCGCCCTTCTAGCAGAGCGTTTGGGGGTGCGCGTGTGCCGCCTGCCCCAGGGGGAGGATCCGGATTCGCTCATTCGCTCCCGCGGGCCCGAGGCTTTCCGCGATCTCTTGAAGGAGGCGCGGGATTTTTTTGAGGAACAGCTGCGCACCGCGGCGGGGAGGCCCGACTTTGCGACCGCACGGGGAAAAACCAGCGCGGCGCGCAAGATAGCCGAATTCATTTCCCAGATCGGGGACCCGCTTCTGCGCGAAATGCAGGTGCAGCACGCCGCGCCGCAGATTGGCTTGGGTGCGCCCGAACTGGCCCGGATCGTGGCGGAGGCCGCCGCGCGCAACCGGGCGTTTCAGGCCCCCGAATCCCGCACTCCGCGCGACCCAGGATCCGACGCGCAGACTCCGCAGGCGCCGCGCGCCGCCGAAAATCCGTGGGAACCGCTGGATCAAACGGTACGGCTTCTGGCTCTGGCGTTGATGCATTCGACCGAGGCGCGGGAGTGGGTTTTGGAGGAAGACTGGCGGCCGCGTCTCGCAGGGGAGCCGCAGGCGGGCGTGCTTCTGGCCATTCTGGAGGGTCATGCACTTTTGGAAAACGCCCAGGGGGCGCAGGCATTCCTGAGCCGGCAACCGGCCGACTTGGAAGCGCTCCTGAGCGGGTTGCTGACTGAAAAAGCTCCAGACCACCCGCTTGCGGCGGCTCAGGATTGCTTCCTCGAATTCCAAAGACGCAGGCTGCGCCGGCAAATGGAAGACCTCAAGGCACGACAGAAGCGGGGCGCGGGAAGTCTGGAAGAGTCTACGCAGCTCCACCAACAAATCCTTGACCTCCAGAAGCGGCTCTTTGATATTGCTCGGCCTTTTTCGCCATTGCGGTAGCCTCTGTTTTGGCCAGTCGCGGGGGAAAAAGCTCTCACCTTTTTCTGGGTATGCCATCAAAAAACTCCAAACCCGTTGCCACCAAAAAGGCAGGGGGCAGTCATGCCAAGAGCTCCCCGCCTCAAAAAGCGGGAAAACACCGGGCACCCGAAAAATCCAAGGCATCCGTCACGAAATCGACGGTGAAAACCAGGGTGTCGACGGCGTCCAAAAAAAGTGTGCCCCAAAAGGCCGCGCCCAAGGCGCTCGCCAAAGCCATAAAAGGCAGCGTCACGAAATCCCCCCTCGCAGGAAAACGGCCCGCAAAAATCTCTCCGGCGCTTCCTGCGCGCCCAACAAGCAAATCCTCTGTGACCGCAAAAAAACCTTCTTCCGCCTCCCCCTCCCGCAATTCCTCCCAGTCATCAAAGTCCTCCGCAGCCGCAAAAACCGGCGGTGCCTCCTCCAAATCGGCCCTGAAAAAAACAGCGGCGCCCAAGGTTCCAGCCTCCAAACCCGCGGCGACAAAATCGGGCGTAAAAGCCCCCCTCAAAGCGAAAGAGACACCACTTTCCAAGGGTTCCGCGAAGGCCTCCGTAGCGGCCAAGGCATCCACGCCTGCAAAAATTTCTGTGTCCGCCAAGACGGCGGCTAAAACCGTGACAAAATCCGCTCCTGCGCCCTCCAAAGCGGCCGCTCAGAAAACCGGCACCCCGCTTAAGGCTGCCGCTCCCGCGGGTTTGGTGTCAAAGACGCAAGCCGCCAGTGCAGCGAAGTCTGCTGTCCCCAAAGTAAAGGACACTCCCGCGGCGAAGGATGCCAATCCCCCGTTGCGAGTTCTGCCTCCGCCCCCTGCGAACGTGCTGACGGCGGAATTCGACATGACGGAAAAGCTGCGCGAGCTGATCCGTCTGGCAAAGGAACAAGGGTACCTGACGTTTGACGATTTGAACGAAGCCCTGCCCGAAAGCCTCAACGATCCCGAGGAGATGGAAGTGATCATGAGCCGTCTTCGCAGCGTCGAGAT
>JBILWF010000415.1:0-3647 GCA_044370075.1 Chthoniobacteraceae bacterium
TCCCAATCCCTGCTCTCCCAAATTAGTTCCCCGTCGGATGTGAAGCGTCTTGCGGAAAGAGATCTTCCGGTGCTCGCGCACGAGGTGCGTCAGGAACTCATCCGGGTGCTCTCCGATCAAAACCCCAAGTCGGTGGGCGGCCATCTCGGGCCGAACCTCGGCGTGGTCGAACTCACGATCGCGATGCACCGCGTGTTCTCCACACCGCAGGACAAGTTTGTCTTCGATGTATCGCACCAGGGCTATGTACACAAACTGCTCACGGGACGACGCGACAAGTTCGACAGCATCCGCCAGTACGAAGGGCTCAACGGGTTTCTGCTCCGCAGCGAGAGCGAGCACGACTGCTACGGGGCGGGGCACGCCGGAACAGCGCTCTCCGCCGCCCTCGGCATGGCCGTGGGCCGCGACATGAGCGGTTCCAAGGACCATGTAGTTTGTGTGGCGGGTGACGCCGCCTTCACATGCGGTGTCAGCTACGAGGCGCTCAACAATGTAGCCGAGCAAACCAAGCGCTTCATTGTAGTTCTCAACGACAACGAATGGTCCATCGCCAAAAACGTGGGGGCCATCGCCACCTACTTTAACCGCATCGCAACCCATCCCACCTACTCGCATCTTCACGAAAAAGCGGCCCAGTTTGTGAAAATGATCGGCGGCCAGTTCGCGCTCGATTTGGCGCACAAGGTCGAGGCGGGCGTTAAGAACCTGCTGCTCCCCAGCGTTATCTTCGAGGAACTCGGACTCCGCTACTACGGCCCCATCGACGGGCACGACATTTCTTTGCTCACCAAAACCTTCGAGTTTCTCAAGCAGCAGACCGAACCGGTTATCCTGCATGTCCTCACACAGAAAGGACGCGGGTACGCGCCCGCCCTGGAGAAACCCGACAAGTTTCACGGCCTTGGAAAATTCGAGCCCAAAACGGGCGCAACAAAGCCCACGGCGACACCGACCTACTCGGAAATTTTTGGCAGGACGCTCGCCAGGTTTGCACAAACCAACAACCGCCTGGTGGCCATCACCGCCGCCATGCCCACGGGAACCGGTTTGGCCGCCTTCGCAAAGGATCATCCCCAGCGTTATTTCGACGTGGGGATCGCTGAGGAACACGCCGCTTTGTTCGCCTGCGGTCTTGCCGTGCAGGGCTACAAACCCTTTCTTGCGATCTACTCAACCTTCATGCAGCGCGCCTATGACATGATCGTGCATGATATCGCCCTTCAAAATCTCAACGTGGCGCTGTGCATGGATCGGGGCGGACTCTCGGGTGACGACGGGCCCACGCACCACGGTCTCTTTGACATCGGCTATTTGCGGCATGTTCCCAACCTCGTCTTTTGCACACCTCGGGATGAGGCTGACTTCGTGGACATGCTTTGGACCATGAACCACTACAAGGCCGGGCCAATCGCCATCCGCTACCCGCGCGGCACGGGCACGGGAGCCGTTCCCCTGGAACATCCCCGCCTGCTGGAGATCGGCAAATCGGAAGTGGTCCGCCACGGCAGCAGCCAACCTGCGCGCGTCGCTCTCTTCGGGCTGGGGGGAATGTGCGAAACGGCCGAAAAAGCCGCCAGTCTGCTCGAAGCGCGTGGCATTTCCGCCGCAGTCATCAATCCGCGCTGGATCAAGCCGCTCGACACGGGGACGCTCGGTTTTTACGCACGCTCGGCGGAAGTCGTCTGCACCTTCGAAGATCACGTGTTACACAACGGATACGGCTGTGCGGTGATGGAACACCTTGCCGAGGAGGGTATTCATACTCCGGTTGTGCGCATCGGATGGCCCGATCAGTTTATCGAACATGGCTCGGTGGAAATCCTCCGCGCCAAATACGGTCTTACCGCGGAGTCTGCTGTGGAGCGCATCCTCGCGGTGCTTCCCGGTGCGGGTTCCGCGGGTGGTTCGGGAGTCGTTGCCTGAGGAAGAGAAAACGGGCTGTGCGTTCCGCCACGGGATGCAAAGGTTGTTGAGCGCCGTCATGATGCACTCTCCGGAATCCGGCCCCGCAGTCCTCGTGGAAGCGCGGGAGTTGAGCAAGGTCTTCCGCGTGTATCACAAGGAACCCGGGCTGCGCGGCGCGCTGCGGGGTCTTTTCCGGCGTTCGTACACGGAAATGCGCGCCGTCGAATCGGTGAGTTTTGAGGTCCGCGAGGGCGAATGCGTCGGTTTTTTGGGTCCCAATGGGGCCGGTAAAACGACCGTGCTCAAAATGCTCTCCGGGTTGGTCCACCCGACCCGGGGCGATGCACGGGTTCTCGGGTATCGTCCCTGGGAGCGGCGTGAGGCCATGAAACGCCAGTTCGCCCTGCTCATGGGCCAGAAAAATTCACTCTGGTGGGATCTCCCTGCGCGGGAATCTCTGGGGCTCAATCGTGTGATTTACGGCATCGAGGAGGCCGCCTTTCAGGCTGTGGTGGAGGAACTCACCGAGCTTCTCGACGTGAAGGACAAGATGGACGTGGTTGTGCGGGAACTCTCGCTGGGGGAACGCATGAAAATGGAGCTCATCGCTGCGCTCCTGCATGCGCCCCGCGTTTTGTTTTTGGACGAACCCACTATCGGACTTGATGTGACGTCGCAGCGCAGGGTGCGCTCTTTTCTGAAACGCTACGGTGCCGAGCGGAAGATCTCCGTTCTGCTCACGAGCCATTATATGGGGGACATCGAGGAACTCTGCCGCCGTGTCATCCTGATAGACCACGGCAAAATATTTTTTGACGGCCCGCTGGCAGAGGTCGTGGATCGCTTTGCTGCACACAAGGTTCTGTCTCTCAGCTTCGCCCGCGAAACGCAGGGCAACTTTGATGCCATGGGGGAGGTCTTGGAGGCGACGCCGGTTTCAGTTCGGGTGCGCATCCCGCGCAACCGCGTTGCGGAGGTGTGCCGCGAGGCACTTTCCACATGGCCCGTGACCGACCTCGCTGTGCAGGAACCTTCCGTGGAGGATGTTATCCGGCAGGTGTTCGACTCCGGGTCACGCGAGGCCGCACAGGTCCGCGGGTAGGCGGAAAAGTCCGGTTTCAGCGATCCCATGTGCGCCATGACACCGGATTTCAGCTGGAGTGCAACGGGCCTCGGAGGTTCGCCGGGGTGGGCGGTCTTTCACTGCATCGTGGCTGGTTCACTTCTGCTGATATTGGCCGTCACGGTCGTACATCTCTGGATCATGCCCCGCCTGCGTCCCGTGCGGTGGAATCCGGCTGACGCGCCGGTTGTGCCGCGCGTATCCATCCTCGTTCCTGCCCGGAACGAAGAGCTCAATATCGAAGCCTGCGTGCGGTCCCTGCTTGAGCAGGATTACCCCAACTTCCGCGTTCATGTGCTCGATGATCACTCGTCGGATCGAACGGCCCGGCTCGTGGAGTCGCTCGGGCTGACCGAGGCTAACGGTGGGTTAATCCGGGGTGCCGCGCTGCCGGAGGGATGGGTTGGAAAAAACTGGGCCTGTCATCAACTCTCCGAGGTGGCTGACGGGGACTATTTTTTGTTCACCGACGCGGACACCGAGCATGCGCCCGGCAGCGTGGGAGCCCTCGTGGCGGCTGCTCGCGAACACGAAGCCATCCTCGTTTCCGCATGGCCCAGACAGGTCGTGAAGACGTGGGCTGAAAAGTTGGTGGTCTCGCTCCTTCCGTTTGTGG
>JBILWF010000416.1:0-3646 GCA_044370075.1 Chthoniobacteraceae bacterium
CCGAAGGCCTTGCACGCCGAATTGAACCCCTCACCGTCGCGCTTCTGTTACCGCTGTTTTTCACGTTCTCGGGCTTGAACACGCGGATTGCGCTCCTCAACGCGCCGGAACTATGGCTGGCGTGCGCGGCGATTCTGATGGCGGCAGTTATGGGCAAGGGCGTGGCCTGCTGGGGAGCGGCGCGCATGGCGGGGCTTTCCGCACGGGAATCGCTGGGGGTGGGTGTTCTGATGAATGCGCGGGGACTCATGGAACTTATCATCATCAACATCGGTCTGCAGCGCGGGGTGATTTCGGAGGGGCTCTTCGCCGCGCTGGTACTCATGGCCGTGCTGACCACGCTGATGGCCTCCCCCCTGTTCGACCGACTGGTCACGGGACACACGCCCCAGCCCCCTTTACCCGCAACCGGCCCCGAACCGCTGACCGCTTCCTGAAAAGCTTTCTCCCCAAACACGAACTACAAAAACCGACCATGAACACATCCCAAGACACCTGCGACGTTCTCGTCATCGGCGGCGGCCCCGCGGGCTCGAGCACAGCGACCATCCTTGGCCGTCAGGGACACCGCGTGGTGCTGCTCGAGCGCGAGAAATTCCCTCGCTACCACATTGGCGAATCGCTCATCCCCTTTACGTTCGGACCGCTCGAAAAACTCGGGCTTATCCCCAAAATGAAGGGCTCCGGGTTCACCAAAAAATACAGCGTCAGCTTCGTGCAACCCGACGGCAAGCGGTCCCAGCCGTTTTACTTTTTCACCCGGTACGACCGGGAAACGGTGGCGCAAACCTGGCAAGTCACCCGGGCGGACTTTGACCTGCTGCTGATGGATCACGCGCGGGACAGCGGGGTGGAAGTTCACGAACAGACACGCGTCGAACGCCTCGTGGAGGAGGGCGGCCGGGTGGTGGGGGTTGAAGCCGTGAACACCGCCGGGGAGCGCCGCACATGGCGCGCACAGCTTGTCGTGGATGCCACCGGCAAGGAGGCGTTTACCTCGCAAAAAAAGGGCTGGCGGGAGAAGGATCCCTATCTCAACAAAATCGCCGTCTGGACGTACTACCGCGGCTCCAAGCGCGGGGAAGGCATTGATGAAGGCGCCACCACCGTGGCGTTCGTCCCCGAAAAAGGCTGGTTCTGGCACATACCCCTGCACGACGACCGGGTCAGCGTGGGCGTGGTGGCCGAGGGCAAATACCTTACCCGCGACGGGGTGAAGGATCCACGCGCCATTTTTGAGCGGGAAATCGGGCAGAATGCGTGGATCGCCGAGCACCTTTCCACCGGCGAGTGCGAGGGGGAATACTGGGTCACAAGCGAATACAGCCGGCACTCGCGCCACTGCGCCGCGCCTGGACTGCTGCTGGTGGGCGACGCGTTTGCGTTTCTGGATCCGGTGTTTTCAAGCGGAGTGCTTCTAGCGCTCAAAAGCGGCGTGCTGGCGGGAGAAGCCATCCACGCCGGCCTGATCGCGGGGGATTTGGCGCCGGAACGTTTCGGTGCCTACGGGGCGCAGATGAGGGAGGGCATCGAAAACATGCGCAAACTGGTGTACGCGTTTTACAACCCGGGCTTTTCTTTTAAAGACGTGGTCATGAAATACCCGGAGGCCGGCGGACTCCTCACGGATTGCCTCTCCGGGGATTTAAACCGGGACTACTCCCAGTTGTGGAAGTGGATCGAGGAATGGGCGCCCCTTCCGGACTCCCTTCCCTACGGTTTGCCCCTGGCGGTTTGAACCTTCGGGGTTGCGCCAGTCTTTTTGGCCGCCCGTGCTGCCCGGGCGGCTTCTCGGCTGCCCCGGTTTCCGCGCTTGCGGGCGGCGGGAGAGGGCGGCACCGGAGCCGGGGGCGGCGCGGGGGCTTCGCCGGCTTCACGGTACTCATTCAACTTGTTGCGCAGAGTGCGTATGCTGATCTCCAGCACCTCGGCCGCCTGCGTCCGATTGCCCTTACAGGACTCCAAAATCCGGAGGATATGATTTTTTTCGACCTCCGCGAGGGGGACCCTCGGAAAATCGGTCTGTCCTCCCGCCGAAAGGGACGAGCCCCTGCCGCCTGTCGCCTTTGCAATGGAAGCGGGAGCCTCCCCGAGTCCGAGCACGACGGGGGAGAGCGCATTTCCGGGTTCGCTCAGAATGACGGCGCGCTCGATAGTGTTTTGCAGCTCCCTCACGTTGCCGGGCCAGTGGTGCGCCTTAAGCACACGCAGACAGTCCTCTGTCAGGAGAACGTCGGGCTTCGCGTGCTGCTTGCAAAAGTGGCTCACAAAATGCCGGGAGAGCATCTCCACGTCTCCCTCCCGCTCCCGCAGAGGCGGAACCAGCACCGGAAACACGTTGAGCCTGTAGTACAAATCCTCGCGAAAATCCCCGTTTTCCACGGACTTCCGCAAATCGCGGTTGGTGGTGGCCAGTACCCGCACATCCACCTGGATGGTCTTGGTTCCTCCCACCCGCTCAAACTCGCGCTCCTGCAAGACCCGCAACAGCTTGGCCTGCAGCCGGGGGGAAATTTCGCTGATCTCGTCCAGCAGCAGCGTCCCCCCGTTGGCCAGCTCAAAGCGGCCTTCGCGCCGCTCGGAAGCCCCCGTGAACGCGCCTTTTTCGTGACCGAAAAACTCGCTCTCCATCAGGCTCTCTGAAAGCGCCGCGCAATTTACCCGGATATACGGCTGCTGGGCGCGGCCGCTGGCGCGGTAAATGGCATGCGCCACCAATTCCTTGCCCGTGCCGTTTTCCCCCTGAATGAGCACCGTGGCCTCGGTCGGGGCAACTTTACGCAGCATTTCCTTGAGCTGCACGATGGACGGACTCGAGCCGACCACCTCCTTGGCGGCGGTCAACTCCGAGGCCAGGTAGGCGTTGACACGCACCATCTGGCGGTAGGTCTCAGCTTTTTTGACCAAAACCTCAATCTGGCTAATCGAAAAAGGCTTCAGCAGGTAGTCGAAGGCCCCCAGTCGCATGCACTCCACGGCCGATTCCACGGTCCCAAACCCGCTCATCATGATGGCCAGCGGCGGATCCTGCACCCGGAGCGTCTTTTCCAAAAAAGCCGTTCCCTCCCCATCCGGAAGGCGGACATCCAGAAAAACTAAATCAAACTGATCCTTTTTAAGCAAACGCTCGGCTTCCGCCACAGTCCCCGCGCTGCTGACCCCGTACCGTTTGCCTCGCAGCACCTCTTCAAACGTACGGCGTATGAAGGGTTCGTCATCGATGACCAAGATTTTTTCGACAGCCATGGGGTGATTAGGAGGGAAACTATACCCTCCATGCACTCACTCGGCAAAAAAGTCACACTTATTATTTTAACTCGTACCGGCGGCGCACCTGATTTGCCGTCGGTTTGGGAATAATTTGCACCTCCCCCCGCGAGGAGGAGAGCGCATGCTTGAGCAAAAGCTGCTCATTTTCCTTATCCAAAAGCATGGCCTTCAACAGAATGCGCTGCGCCTTTGCCGCTGCGCTCCGCAGGATCGCCGTTTTCTTGTACCCGCCCCGCCGGATCGTCTCCTGCAGCCTTTGCAGGGAAGCCTCCAGCGCCTTGAGGAGAAATCTTTTCCTATCGGCTAACTCCTCGGACACGGCGCGATCCGCCGTGCGCAGGTGGCGATTCTCCTCCAGGAAGAAATCATACACCTC
>JBILWF010000418.1:0-3642 GCA_044370075.1 Chthoniobacteraceae bacterium
TCTCGCCCTACCTTCCCAACCGTCCCCAGCGCCCGCGGGTGAAGACCGCCCCGGTAAAGATAGGGGACAATGTATGGATAGGCATGAATGCGGTCATCCTCAAGGGGGTGACCATTGGGGACAATGCCGTGATAGCCGCGGGGGCGGTGGTCACGCGCAGTGTGCCCGCCAACACGATCGTTGCGGGCAATCCGGCGGTGGTGGTCAGGGAGTTGCCGTAACGGCTGTTGCGATCCCGGTCGCAGCCGTATTTTTCATCCGGGCAGCGGACAGGGGCTGCCGCCAGCAGACTCAGATTTCGAACCAACTTTTAATTCATGAAAAAGAAAAAGATCATCGTCATGGGCTTCATGGCGGGCTGCCCCATCGCCGGCGTGGTCTGGCAGCACGTGCATTACATTGTGGGACTGCAACGCCTGGGGCACGAGGTGTACTACATCGAAGACTCTGCCCGGTTGCCTTACGATCCGGTTGCTTACGAGGTGAATGAAAGTTATCGGTACGCCGCGAAGGTGCTTGATGACCTCGGGCGCGAATTTGGTTTCGAAGGGCGCTGGGCCTATTGTGCCCGCTATCTGCGCACGCCGGAATGCGCGGGAATGAGTCTGGAGCGTGTGCGCGAACTCTACCGCGAAGCAGACGCTATTCTCAACGTGTGCGGTGCGCAGGAAATGAACGAAGATTTGCTGCAGAGCGACCGCATTCTCTATGTGGAAAGCGATCCCGGGGTGGAGCAGATGAAAATCGACAACGCCGGAGGGGCGGTTCCCGAATATTTGAAGCAGCATCACGCGTTGTTTACTTTTGGGGAACTGGTGGGAGCGTCTGAGTTCGTTGTTCCCACGCACAATGTGCGCTGGATTCCGACGCGTCAGCCGGTGGTGACTGATTTTTGGAAAACGGATGCTCCTGCGCGGGAGGGGGCGCTGCTGACTTCCGTTGCGAACTGGAACACCAGCGGACGCAAGGATGTGGTGTGGCGCGGAAGCAATTATCTGTGGAGCAAATCCCTCGAATTTTTGAAGTTCGTGGAAGCCCCCGCCCGTTCCGGAGAAAACTTTGAATTGGCCTCCGAGATCAAGGACGAGCATGCGCTCAAAAAGTTCCTATCCAACCGCTGGCAGTTCACCGACCCCAACCCGATATCCATCGACATCCACAAGTATCGCAATTATTTGCAGGGATCCAAGGGGGAGTTCACCGTGGCCAAGGACCAGTACGTGCGCCTGAAAACCGGTTGGTTCAGCGATCGAACCGCCTGTTATCTCGCGTGCGGCCGTCCGGCCATCACGCAGGAAACGCTCTTCACCAAATTGTACGGGGGGAGCAAGGGCTTGCTTGCGTTCGAGACGGTTGAGGAAATTGCGGAGGGGGTTCGCGCCATCAATTCGGATTACAAGGCCCACTGCCGTGCGGCTTACGAAATTGCCGCGGAGGTTTTCGAGGCAACGAAAGTATTGGCTGCCTTGCTGGACGCCGCCGGCGTGTGAATGGTTTCGGTTGCCATGTTGATTCCTCACCCTTCCACCCTGTTGCAGGGGAGTGTATTATAAGGTTCGTTTTATGAAGACCAATCGAGCCCCTCTGTTTCTTTTCGGCCTCCTGGCTTTGTTGCTGTCCGTGGCGGTCTGGTATGTGCTTCGCCCATCCGAATCGGGTTTGACTCCGGCCTCCCTGCCCGGGGAATTGGTCCAGCAGGAGGGGGCACCCCCTGTGGCCGACCCGATCCCTCCCGAGCCCGGGAGGCAGACTGCGGAACCCCGCAAGTCCGAGAAAAAGGCTGCGTCTGCGGCAATGCCTGCGCCGAAGACCGAAATTGCGCAATGGGAGTACCGGATCGACGAGGCCTTGCGCTCGCAGGCGGATCATTCCGCGATTGCCCTCAGTTTGCTGTCCCAGGTTCCGGCGATGCCTGGGGAGGGGCAAACAGCAGCGGCACAACATATTGTGAATCTAATTGCGGACAAGGATTACCTGCAGGTTTTGCCCTACATTAAAAACTCCCGCATGGAGTCGGGCTTTCAGGAGATCATCGTGGCGGAAAGTTTAAACCGCCCGGATGAAGTGAAACTGCCCGTTCTTTTGACCGCGGCGCGCACGCCCAAGCATCCCATGGCGGAGACGGCCGTGTCGGTTCTCAGCGTGCTGCTCGACGCAAACCACGGCTCGGACTGGTCCAAATGGGAGGAAGCCGTCAACAAGGCGCTTAACAAACTCACTCCCAATGCGGCTTCTGCCGCGGCGGCAGAAAACCCGGGTCCCGCGCCCGCGCCCCCTGCGGCGCCAGCCGCGGAAAACTCGAATCCATAGGCCGGGTTTGGTTCGCCTGCGGGCGTGAAGCCGTCGGGGCCTTTACGGGGGGAGAATGTCGGGACGGAGCCGGCGGGTTTTCTCGAGCGCTTTCTGCTGGCGCCACTGCGAGATGGCCCCGTGGTTTCCGGACACCAGAATCTCGGGGACGCGCAGCCCGCGGAATTCGAGGGGGCGGGTGTATTGTGGAAACTCCAGCAGGCCGTCTGCGAAGGAATCCTCCTGCGCGGAAGCGGCGTCGCCGAGGACCCCGGGCAGCAGACGGACGACGGCATCCACGAGCACGCAGGCGGCCAGGGCGCCGTTGGTGAGCACGTAATCGCCCAGCGAGATTTCTTCGTCCACGAGTGCGTCGATGGCGCGCTGGTCGATGCCTTCGTAGTGGCCGCACAGGAAAATCAGATGCGATCCCTCCTGTGCGAGGCGCCGCGCGGTGGCATGGCGAAAGACAGCTCCCGCGGGGGAGAGATGGATGACTTTGGAGCCGGGTTGGCGCAGGGATTCGATGGCTGAAAAAATGGGCTCGCACTTGAGCACCATGCCCTGACCGCCGCCATACGGGGCGTCATCGGTGGTGCGGTGTTTGTCTGTCGCCCAATCCCGCAGGTTGTGGGAGCGGATGGAAACCAGGCCGCGGGTTTGTGCTCGTCCGATGATGCTTTCGGCGAGGGCGGCGGCGGCGATTTGGGGAAAAAGGGAAAGAATATCGATGCGCATGGGGCGGGCGGAGGCGGACTGAACCGCACGGGGGCTGCATTCCTCCTAGCGCGAAGGATCGGTGTCAGCCATGGTGGTGAGCAGTTCTTGAAACTCGTTTAGCTTTTGCAAAATGACCGGCCCTCTTTCCAGCACGGCGTTCGTGAGCCGACCCGCGTTTTCGGGGTTGCGCTGGCTGAGCTCCGCCATCGCCAGAAGCACGGCCAACACGTTGTTGATGTCGTGCCGCTTTTGGATGAAGGCGTTCAGCAGGTGGCTGTGCGGAGTCTCGGCGGAAGCGGAGTCGGGTGCGGACATGGAAGGCGGCGGGTTCAGTGCGGGGCGCGGTGTAAATGGAGGGGGGCCGGGGTTTTTCATTGCCCGGTGCGGGTTCGCGCCTGCCTGATTTTCAAACAGTAAGCAAAGCCACCACCCATGGGCAGAGACAGTATTCGGATCCTTGGGGCCCGCCAGCACAACCTGCGCAACATCTCGCTGGAGATTCCCCGTGAGAAGATGGTTGTGATCACCGGTCCGAGCGGTTCGGGGAAAAGCTCGCTGGCTTTTGACACGCTGTACGCGGAAGGGCAGCGGCGCTACGTCGAGAGCCTTTCGGTGTATGCGCGGCAGTTCCTT
>JBILWF010000417.1:0-3642 GCA_044370075.1 Chthoniobacteraceae bacterium
ATACGTCTTGGTCATCCGCGTTCCCGAGGGTTGATCCACCGTGATCCAGTAATCGCCCGAAAACTTGAACGGCACCCGCGGTACTACCCCCACGCGCAGCGTCGTACCGCCCTCCGGAATCCGCGCTGCTTCCCCACCGGGCACCAGCGCCGTGCGCCGCACCGGCACGTCCCCTTCCTTCAACACGCCGTGAATGCGGACCGGATAGCTGCCCCACGGCACATCCGGAGCCGCCGTGAAACGCAGATCCACCGACTTTGCCTTGGCGGGAATTGCTTTGGGCTCAAACGAAACCCCGGCCGGCAGACCCTCCACCTCCAGCGAAATCTCCTTCAGATTGCCTGCCGCACCGAGCACCTCGACCTTCAGCGGGGCACTTTTGACGGCGGGTTTGGCCTCTGGCTTTCCCTCTGCCTTCGCATCGGATGGCACCGCCGCTTCCGGCTCGGCACGCGCAATGTTGATAAAGTCCGCGGCAAGGCGCAGTTGAAAGTCGACAGGTTCCCCGTGCGTCACGTGCAGCCGGTAACCAAACTCGTTCCCATGCCGGCTGCCAAAGCGCTCCCGAATTTGCAGGACAAATTCGCCTCCCTTTTCGCTGGTGTACTGCAACGCCGAATCGGAACGACCATCCACCGCATCGTCGTTTTTGGCCACCTCGCGTCCGGCGGCGTCCACGAGGCTGAGCACGGAATCGAGCCGGCTGCCAAGCACCGAGGCCACCACCTCGACCCGCAGCGTGGCTTTGGGCTCCAAACGGATCCGCCATGGATGGGATTCGCCGGGAGCGAGAATACAGCCGTTGAGCACTCCGGGGAACGGAGCCAATCCGTCCTGCAACCCCGTGATTTCACCCGAGGCGGATCGCACAGCCTCGGGCAGCTCAGACGCCTCAAACAGCATTCCAGCCGCCGCAGGGGAGGCATGCAAATTCGCCAACCCGTGCAGGCCAGCCCGTGCCGGAACACGCAACCGCGCAACCGCAGGCTTGTCGCCCCCCGCCTCGTGCAGGAGCACCGGGACCTCCCCTCCCACCGGCCCCCCGAGGGGAAACACACCGGTCACCCTCCCGCCCCGGTACAGCGAAAGCCGGTAGACAAACGCCTGTCCCCCGCCAAAACCCGCATCCCGCACGCGAACGTGATGCGTGCCCGACTCGGCCGCCGTGAAGCTCAGGTACGAATCCCCAAAACGCGTGTTCCCACTGTTTTGCGGCAGAATCTGACGCCCCTGCGTGTCAAAAAGTTCAAGCACCGCCTGCAGCGGGGAGCCCAGTTCGCGGGACTGCACCGCGCACGTAATGCGCTCGCCCTTCTCCATCGAAAAACTCCACGCATCCGTGTCCTCGCGCGGGAAAATGCGGCCGTTGACCGTCAGCGGAAGCCGCACAGGAACCGGCGGCAACGGACCTTCCACCTCCGACTCCACAACCTCCGGCAGATCCCCGACCACAAACTTCATGCGATTGGTAACCCCCTGCACCGTCGAACACGACCACGAATGACTGCCCAGCAGCGCCGTCGCGCCTACCGCAATCTTCGCCCGATAATCCTTGGGATAATCCTCGCGACCCTGCGACGCGGGTTTTGCAATGAGGGGGCCGTGGAAAAAAAGCGTCTCCATCGGCTCCAGACGCGGCTCGGCCTGCACTCCCTCCGCGTCCAGGTGCAGACTTGCATCCCCGTGAAAATAGTAGCCACCCACGCGCGCCTCAACCGTGGTTCCGCGCTGGGCACCCGCGGGAAAAACATAAGCGATGCCGGGCGGCTCCGCCTGCGCCACGCGGCCCAGCGAAAGCACCGTGAACAGCGCGCAGAGCCAGCGGCGCGAGCCCGGAATCAAACCCGTTTTCATGCGGAGCCCCTGTAGCTGGCAAACGCCGCCTAAATCAGCCCGCGGATGATCCGGCCCGAATTGCTGAGCATCACCGGCCGGCCCTCCTGTGTGAGCATCTCCTCGTGCGGCGAGATCCCCATGAGGTGATACACCGTCGCGGCCAGATCCTCCGGACCGTACGGGGATTCCGCCGGATCCGACGCCTGCGCGTCGCTCTTGCCGATGACACGCCCGCCCTGGATGCCGCCTCCCGCCAGTGCCACCGTAAAACAGCGACTCCAGTGGTCGCGCCCCGCGTCCTTGTTGATCTTGGGAGTGCGCCCGAATTCGCCGGTGACCACCACCACCGTGCTTGAAAGCATGCCGCGATCTTCCAGATCCTTGAGCAACGCCGAGAGGGCCGAGTCCAGCTTCGGCAGCAGATCATCCTGCAACGTCGCAAAACCGCGTGTGTGCGTATCCCAGTTCTGATGGTTGATAGTCACGCAGCGAACGCCCGACTCCACCAACCGGCGAGCCAGCAGGCAGCTTTGCCCGAGGGTGGTGCGTCCGTAGGCGTCGCGCGTGGCCTGCTTTTCGCGCTGGATGTCAAACGCGTCCTTCGCCTCGGAGGAGGTCATCAGCGACACCGCGCGCTCCACAAATACGCGCCGCTCCGAGGCCACGGCACTGGCCTGCAGCTCGGCCGACTGCTGAAAGCGGTCCACGCGGGCGAGCAGGCCACGCCGGTCCGCGATGCGTTCGGCGTCCACGGTCAGCGGCGGCTGCATGTCGGGAATTTCAAACGCAGGCGAATTGGGGTCCGACTCAATCACAAAGGGAACCGCACTCGGTCCCAGATAAGCCGAGCTCGCGCTCGGATGCATCCCGGGCAGGCACACATACGGCGGAACGGTTCCGCGCGCCCCCAAACGCTGCGCAATCACCGAACCAAACGAGGGGTGCTGGTTGTTGGGCGAGAGCCCCGAATTAAAGGCGGCATTGGGATGGTATCCCGTGAGCATGTGATGGTCAGCCGGTCCGTGCCCCGCATCGTTGTGCGTGAAGGAACGGATCAGCGACATCTTGTCCATGACGCCCGCGATCTTCGGCATGTGCTCGCATACGTGGACGCCGGGAACCTTGGTGCGGATGGGGTTAAAAATCCCCCGGACGCTGCTCGGCGCCTCCGGCTTCATGTCGAGGGTATCGATCGTGCTCAGCCCCCCCTGCAAAAAAATGTAAATAAACGCAGGCTGGGAACCCGCGGGAGCCGCCTGTGCGCGGCGTCCGAGCATTCCCGCGAGCGACAGATTCATTCCAAAAAAACCGGCGCTGCCGATCCGCAAAAAGTCGCGGCGTCGCATGCCGTCGCAGAAGGAGGGGAGAGGGGTGGACATGGTTTTAAAGCCGCGGTGACTTGGCGGTTAGTGGTTGAATACAAACTCCAGCGTGTTGAGCAGGGACCAGCACAAATCCTCGGCCGCCTCCTGACGGCGCGTTTTACGGGCACCGAGATAATCCCGGCCCGCGGCGAGTTCCTCGGTCGAGGGATGTCTCGAAAAACAGCTCAGGTACAGTTCCTCCACGACACGCGCGTCATCCTTTTCGCGGGCAACAAGACGAGCAATCGCGCCGTTCGCATGCGAAAGCTTCGTCTGGAGCGCGGGCGAATTGATGAAATGGAGTGCTTGCGAAACACTGGCCGAAGCCGATCGCTCGCACTCACACGGCGTCACCCGCTGGGGGCGTCCAAACAACTTCAGGAAATAGCTCTGCTGCTCGCTGTCCCACAACTGCACGGCCCGCATTCCCCGGGGAACCCCT
>JBILWF010000419.1:0-3640 GCA_044370075.1 Chthoniobacteraceae bacterium
CGCAGACAAGACTGCCTTAAGCGACACCAGAGGTCCCGGTCTGAGGCGTCTCAAGCGGCCAACGGTGCGCTTCCCGTGTGGAAAGGCCGCTTGGGGTTGTCCGTCAAGGTGAGCAGCGTCCCTTCCATGGACACATTCTGGAGGCCGCGCAAGCTGAGGCGGCGGAATCCGAGGGTCTCTTTGATGACGCCGCGGATCGGCTCCATGGTTTGTTTGCGCAGTGCGCAGAGTGTGTGTCGGCGATACGGCTGCTTTGGCTGGGTTAAGGGAACGCATCGTTGCCACATGGGGCGAGCGATTCATGGGAGCAGTCGCCGACGTCGGTCCGGACGAGCCGAAGGGCGCCGTCGTTTGAAGGACTGGTTCATCCTGCGAATAGTGGTTGATGCAACGCGGTCCGGAGGGATCCCTGTCTCTGGAGCAGCGATCCCGAGGGGTGTTTCGTGCAAAATAGAGCTCCGTATTCTAATTTGCATAAATGAACTGGAATAGGCTTGCAGAATCACGGTTGAAGGAACTGTCCCGGCAGTTCCCTGCTGTGGTGGTTGTCGGCCCCCGACAGGTGGGAAAAACAACGCTGGTACGCTCCTCTTTCTCCGAAGCCCGGTACAAGGACGTGGAGTCCCCGCTGGTTCACCTCAGGTTTTCAGAAGACCCGGCCCATGAACTGGCACTGCTCGGGGGCATGACCATTTTAGACGAGGCTCAGACAGTCCCCTCCCTTTTTTCCGCGCTCAGGGGAGCCATCGACTCACGGAGGGAGGATCGAAGGTGTCATTTTTGCATTCTGGGATCTGCACAGCCTGCACTCATCCGCGGAGTTTCTGAGTCCCTCGCCGGGCGGGTCGGACTTTTGGAACTCGATCCACTGACACCCCAGGAGACGGGTCTTGATGTTTCCAAGCACTGGCTCTCCGGGGGATTTCCAGAAGCGCTGCGTGGAGACTTTCGTAACTGGTGGGAACCCTATCTTGGTACCGTCCTTCAGCGTGACCTTGCAGCCTACGGCATTCGGCCGGATGCCGTGTTTCTGCGGAGATTGCTCACCATGCTGGCAGCCCAGCAAGGAGGGCTGTTAAACCTCTCGGCCTTGGGAAACTCGCTTGGGGTGAACTACCACACGGTTCAGCATGGTTTGGATCTCTTGGAGCGCATTTTCTGTATCCGTCTTCTGCCCCCGTACTTCTGCAACATCCGCAAACGCCTCGTAAAATCTCCGCGGGTGTTTATCCGCGACACAGGGCTTCTTCATCACCTCCTCAATATTGAAACCCTTGAGGAATTGCACAATCACCCCGTTCGCGGGGCAAGCTGGGAGGGATTTGTTGTGGAAGACCTGCTGCGACGGGAACGGATGGCAAATCCTTTTACCCAGTTCTTTTTTTGGCGCACTGCCACCGGCCAGGAGGCGGATCTGGTATTTGACCGGGGTACCCGGAAAATCGTGGTGGAAGTAAAGGCCAACAGCGGCACCAATCCCCACGATGCTCGGAAACTGGAAACGGTTCTGGATGATATGGAAGCATCCGAAGGCTGGATTGTCGGACAGGGGGGGGAATTCACCCAACTCTCTGCCCGAGTCCGATCCGTGTCTTTGGACCGGAATCCTGGATGGTTGCCGTAGGGAGCGCGCGGAATTCTGCGGATGAGGTCTTCCACTGGCGTGGTTTCAAACTCACCGGCGGCGGGTGGCCGCCCCGCTCATACAGGAACCCGACACCCGGCGCCTCAGTCACGGCGACGTGAGCGAAGCCGTCTCGCGCCACTTGGGGTAGTTCCAGGACGACTTGGCGGTTGTGCACTGGAACGCAGCCGTCCAGCTCGACAAGCCGCGGGCGGCCGTCGAAAGCCCTAGCCTTCGAAATTACCAACCTCCACGCCTGCGAATTGGAGGATTGCGATCGCCTGCTCGACAACGCGTTTGAGAGTTCAGACGCGGGCTCTGACCGAAAGACGCACTACCACCGGAGTGTGCTTCGCAATCTGGGAGAACTGTAGATTGACCGGCGGACTGACGGGGTGTGGTGGACGACAACTTCAAGGCACTGGACGACCTCTACCAGACGCTCAAACGCAACAGATTTACCCGTTTGATGATCACTCTTGAGCTCATCGTAATAGAGACTCGTGTGTTGGAGGCTGGAATGACTCTCGTGCGTTCGGCCGGTTTGTCCGGCGTCGTGCCGGGGGCACACAATCAGGCAGTTACTTTGCGAGTGTCCATTTCCCGGCGTTAACCAGACCAAGCAAAAAATCCAGCAGTGTTCTCAACAAAGAAATCTCCGCGCCAGCCGATGTGGCCCCGTCGCGGCACGCACGAGCAAGGCGCTGTTCATGTTTGAAAGTGCCGCGTCACGGTGCACGGGCGGTGACGTGGCCGCCGATTGCACACGCCCCGTCCATGATGAGGCCAAACGCCTCGCGCAGAAGCGACAAATCAGACTGGACCGCCACGTGGGTGAAGCCCTGCGCAATCCGAAGCCCGAGTTCGGAAGGTGAGCGCAACAAAATGCCAGCCGCTTTTCCAGCCCTCCGGGCCGCATTAACAACGCGGGCCAGACAGTCCTCGTAGTCCGGCGGATTCACCCCGGAGCCATGCAGCAGGTCGTGTTGCAGGTCCGCGGGCCCGACAAAAAGCACATCGATTCCGTCCACCGCTGCAATGGCGTCGGACTCGCGCACCGCGGCAAGCGTCTCGATCTGCGCCAGCAGTTGTGGGGAGGGCGTCTCTTCGGGGGCGCGCAGGCCGTAGGCATGGGTGCGAACTGTGCGGGAATAGCCGCGTGCTCCCCGGGGAGCGTAGTGGGCGGCACGCACTACGGCTCGTGCCTGCTCAGCGTCTTGAACGCGAGGGACCATGATGCCATCCGCGCCGAGGTCGAGCAGCTTGGAAATCAAATCGGGATGTGGTGCTCCTACCCGCACAATTCCTCTGGTGTGGCTTCCACGCAGGGCAAGCAATTGCTCGAGGACGCCGCTCTCCGAGCCGCATCCGTGTTCCAAGTCCACGAGCACCCAGGCAAACCCGGAAAGTGCCGCGAGTTCCGCGACCACTGGCGATCCGATCGAGAGCCAGGTTCCGATAGAGGGCGTGTGTTTCATAGAATGGAGATGTCTAAATTTTCCCTGAGTCCGCGCACTGCGGTGGCCAGTCGTTCGCGGGTGGTGCGTTCGAGATCAGCGCCGCTGCGTCCGGTGCCTATCAGAAAGAAACCATCAGTCCGCTCGAAGTAGCCGGCGCCGACGCGGATTACCGCTTTCACAATCATGTTCCGAAGCAGATGCAGCCAGAGCCGCCGCCGGTATTCAGCCGGAAGCGGACGTACGCTCTGGTAACCCTCCGCCGCACGTCTCAAAAACGCGGCATCGTGGAAGCAGGCCAGCAGCGAAAGGTCGTCCGTCGGGTCACCACTGATTGCGTCGTCAAAGTCAATGAACGCATCGATGCGGTCCCGGGTGCCGAGGATGTTCCAAAGCGCGAGATCTTTGTGAACCAGACAGCCGCGATCAACGGAAAGCAGCGCGCCGTGCTCCTCAATCACAGAACGGATTTCATCCGTGTTTTTGAGAAAGCCGCGTGTTTGCAAAAAATGCAGATGTGCATCGAGACGCAGGTGGAAGTAGTCGGCATACGCGGACC
>JBILWF010000420.1:0-3639 GCA_044370075.1 Chthoniobacteraceae bacterium
ACCGCCCTTCGCGAGGTGGAAAAATCACTCGAGCAGGAGAAGGCATGGCTCTCTCGCCAGCGACCGAAGGTGGAGGCGAAGGAACCGAAGGACGGCACAGTGAGCCAGCAGTTGCCGATCCTTTTGGACCTAGTCGCGCTGGCCCTGCAAACCGACTCTACACGCGTGGCCACCATCGAGGTTCCCGGCTCTTTCGACACCTCCGCGATGGGCATCGAGGAAAAGGGTTACCACGGCTACTCGCACCATGGCAAAGACCCCGTGCTCATGGAGGGCATGCGAAAGGTGGAGCGTTACCAGATGGTGAATCTGGCAAGGTTCCTCACCAAGCTGCACGAGTGGGACCTGCTCGACAGCACGCAAGTGCTGTTTGGCAGCGGCATGGGCGATGGCAGCGCGCACACCAACAGGAACCTGCCGGTGCTCCTCGCCGGCGGCGGCTATAAGCACAGCACCCACTTGATTCTGCCGGACCCGGCGGAAAAGCGTGTCCCGCTGTGCAGCCTCTACCTGACGATGGCGCAGCGATTCGGCGTCGAGGCCGAATTGTTTGGCCGCAGTAAGGGGACCTTTGGAGGGCTCTCATGAAACGAATGAGCCGTGTGCTTGGCGGGATGGCGGTCCCGCTGCTGCTGCGAGTATCGGTGCCGGCGATGGCCGCAAAGGACGGCAGTCCTGTTTCAATCAGTGCGGAGGTCCGCTCCTTCCTCTCCACATACTGTCTTGACTGCCATGACGATTCCACGCGCAAAGGCAAGGTGTCGCTGGAGTCGCTCGGGGAATCCGTGGCGGCAGACTCGGCGTCCGGTTGGCTGCGCGCGCTCGAGCAGGTCGAGCGTGGCACCATGCCTCCGGCCAAAGAGAAACAACCGGCAGCGGAAGAGCGTGAGCGCATCGTGCTGGCGCTGGAAAATGCGGTCGCCTCTCATGCCGCAAGCCCGCCCGACGGCGACACTGCGGTGCTGCGCCGTCTGAACCGCACAGAATACCGACGCACCCTCGAAGACCTGCTGCACCTTAATTTGAGCCGGCGCGATCCAACCCGCGAGTTTCCTGAGGACAACCGCTCGCACGGTTTTAGCTCAGACGGAGGCAGGTTGGTGACTTCAAGCTACCTGATGCGGCACTACCTCATCGCGGCGAAGGATGTTGTAAACAGCGCGGTTCATTTTGAAACGCAGCCCGAGACGCGCACCTGGTCGCTGTCGGCCCCTTTCGAGAAAATAGCGGGAGGTCATCGGCACTCCGAGCGCGAGTGGTATGCAAAGCGTCTCCGCGAACCGCAGCCCTACCAGACGCTTGAGTACCGCGACAGCAGTGTGCCGCTTGAGGAGTTGCGCGATGGCGTGCCGGTGGCGGGTTGGTATTCCATCCGCGTGCTGGCCGAGGCAAAGTTTCGTTACGCGGACATGGACGCAAACAAGATGTTCGGCGGCACTGCGCTCATTGATCCGAGTCAGCCGCACCGGCTGGCGCTGACACTCAGCACGCTCGTTGGGGTGGATCCTGCGAATAAGGATGCTGTCCGTGATGCGCTCATCGGCCCCTATGGCGATGTGGTTGGCTCGGGTGGCCGCGCTGTCGCGGTCTGGGACGTGCCCGACGATGTGCCCTCCTGGTTGGAATGCCGCGTATGGCTGGAGGCAGGGCAGTTCCCACAGTTCTCTTTTCCAAACGGCCCCTCGGCCAGCAACTACCGCATCACCGGTTTCGTGAAAGACAACAAATACACCCTGCTCGACAAGAAGCAGCTGGCCGCTTACGAGGCTGCGGATTTGGGGGGTGACTGGGGGCATTTGATTTTTTTTGAGACGCCGCGGATCCGCCTGCACAAGGCAGAGGTGAAGGGGCCCCTCAACGAGCAGTGGCCGCCGGCGAGCCACCGAGCTATCTTTGGTGACACTCCCTATGCCTCGGCCAAGGCCGGCGAGGTGCTGCGTGGCTTCGCCGAGCGTGCCTGGCGGCGGCCGGTGACCCTCGGAGACTTGGAGCCCATCCTGCAGCTCGTACGGGACGCCGAGATGGCCGCCACCAAGGCCGGCGGACCCTCCGAACAGGCTGCGCAGAACGCGATCACCCAGGGCATCCGAGCGGTGCTTTGCGCCCCGGAGTTTCTCTACCGCGAAGAGCGTCTGCCGCAGCTGGACGGGTACGAGATTGCGTCGCGGCTTTCCTACTTTTTGTGGTCTTCACTGCCGGATGACGGCCTCAGAGCCGTGGCTGCCTCCGGCGCTCTCGCCCGGCCCGAGGCCCGGCGCAAAGAGGCGGAACGCATGCTTGCCGCCGCACACTCCGATACCTTTGTGACCGAGTTTCTCGACGGTTGGCTTGCGATGCGCAAACTCGGCTCGATGAAGCCACAGGGCGGCGGCTTCGGCATCTATTACGATGACAATCTCGAGCCGGCGATGCGCACCGAGACGCGACTGTTCTTCAAGCACCTCCTGCAAACCAACGGCCCTATCGCCGACCTGCTCGATTGCGACTACACATTCGTCAACCGGGGGCTTGCCAAGCTGTACGGATTCGATTGGCAGACCATCGAAGCGGAACTTGGGAAGTCGGTGGACGGTCTGACCCGGGACGACCTCCAACCCGATGGCGCTGGTGATTCGCCCTCGCAGGGCTTCGTTCGAGCGAGACTTGCCGATAAACGGAGGGGTGGGCTACTGGGGCAGGCAAGCGTTCTCACACTCACCGCAAACGGCGTGGACACCTCTCCTGTGATTCGCGGCATCTGGTTGCTTGAGAATATTCTTGGAGCGCCGCCGTCTCCTCCGCCGCCGAACGTGCCCGTGGTGGAGCCCGATATCCGCGGCACAACGACGCTGCGGCAGCGCCTCGAAAAGCACCGCGAGCATGCAGCGTGCGCCGGCTGTCACCGGCAGATTGATCCGCCCGGTTTTGCGCTGGAGAGCTTTGACGCCATTGGGCGCTGGCGCGGGCATTACAATCTCTTCAACAACAGGGTGTTGCCAGTCGATCCGAGCGGTAAATTTAACGGCCACGAGTTCAAAGACGTGATTGGCTTCAAGAAAGCGCTGTTGCAGCGCCAACCCCAGTTTGCGCGGTGCCTTGTGGAGAAGCTCCTTGTGCACGCGTTGGGCCGTGATCTGACCCCAGCCGACCGCCCTGCAATCCGCCACATTGTCGAAAAAGCCGCTGCCAGCGGCTACCGTCTGCGCGATCTGGTACTGCTCTGCTGCGAGAGTGAACTCATTACCCGGAAATGAAGCGTCCAGTCATGAACTCCATTTTTCTCGACCGTCTGTTGCTTCCCGCCGTCATCGCCCTCCTTGCGTCTTTGCCCCATTCGGCTTTTGCGCAAGACTCAAGCCAGTTGACTTCCCTCAACGTGGCACAGGCCCACGAGGTGATGGCCAAGAAGCCGGTGAATGTGGGCTCCATCGATGGAGGCTTTGCGAGTTTCGACGCGCTTGCCACGCTCACGCCCGAGGTGGCGGAGGTACTCGTGAAGTACGAGGGTGCGCTGTCTTTCAACAGCCTCACGGAACTGTCACCTGGAGTCGCGGCGGTGCTGGCAAAGCATGCGCACGGCAAGCAATTCGGCTTCGCAGATCTTCGGCTCAACGGCTTGAAGACCCTCTCCCCCCAAGCCGCTGAGGCCCTCGCCGCCCA
>JBILWF010000421.1:0-3621 GCA_044370075.1 Chthoniobacteraceae bacterium
GGCTATTCTCGCTGCCATCGCGTGCGGTGCGCGCCACGGAATCCTCTTTCGCGGCGGCGCAGCTGTGGAGCAACTCGCTTCGGTGGATATTGTTGCAATGGACAAAACCGGAACGCTCACCACCGGAGATCTGCGCATCGCCAAGATCGAAAGCTTTCCCGCCGGCCGCGAATCCGAGGTGCTGCAATGGGCCTACGCCTTGGAGCGTCTTTCGACGCACCCCCTCGCACGCGCCGTCACGCGCCACGGCAAAGCACTCAAACTTCCCGAGATTCCCGTGGAAAAATTCGCCTCCGTAAGCGGTCAGGGCTTGCAGGGGATTTACCTCGGCCAACACGTTCGCGTGGGAAAACGCGCTTGGGTGTTTGAATCCGGGGACACCGCCCCCAGCCCGGAAACCCCGCCTCCAAACCACACTGCCACAACCGCATCGGAGATCTGGATCTGCTGCAGCGAAGACTCCGCCAAGACAAAGCCGCCCCTTCGTGGCAGGCTGGTTCTGCTCGACGAATTGCGACCGGTTGCTGCCCAAACCATTCAAGCATTGAAAGCGCGAAACCTGCGCACCGTGGTGCTGACCGGAGACCGCGCGGAGGCGGCGGAACATCTGCGTACCGCGCTCGGCGTGCAAGAAATCCGAGCACAACTGCATCCCGAGGAAAAACTACATCACATTGCCGAACTGGCCCGGCAAGGCCACCGTGTGGCCATGATTGGTGACGGCGTCAACGATGCGCCAAGTCTCGCGGCGGCGCATGTGGGTGTGGCCATGGGGGCGCGCGGATCGGATGCGGCGCTGGAGCAGGCGGACCTGGTGTTGATGCATGACCGTTTGGAAAACTTTCTTACCGCCTACGATCTGAGCACGCGGGCGCGGGCGGTCATCTTCCAGAACGTGGGGCTTTCGCTCGGGGTGCTGCTCGTCTTGCTGGGGTTTGCTTTGGCGGGGAAAATCCCTCTCACGGTGGGAATTCTTGGCCACGAAGGAAGCACGGTTTTGGTGGTACTCAACAGCTTGCGTTTGCTGATGCGGACAAACACAAGCGGTGGTGTTTTTGAAGCAAAAAACACAAAAGCCTGTTGACCCCGCAAAATCTTCCGCTAGTTTTCCCGCTTTCCTGCACCCCCCGGCGACCACCGCCCCTGCCGCATGCGTTTACTGCTCCTGCTGTCCCTTTCTGCCCTGCCGCTTTGTGCCTCGCCCGCGCGGGGCAGCTACTCGCGCTTCGATCCAAGTCGCGCTGAAATCCTCAAACCCGAGCAGCGCAAGCTTTTCGGCCCCCAGTCGGGCAACTTCAAATATGACCCGCAGATGATGCGCGCGGCGGAACTCGCCGCCGAACGTGCCTATGCGTCCACGCGCTACAGCTGCTGGCGCTATGTGAAGGAGGCGCTGATGAGTGCCAAGATCATCGATACGTACCCGAAAACGCGTTACGCGAGGGAGGCCGGCGCCGAACTGCAGGACAGCTACGGATTCAAAAAGCTCCCGCTCAACGATCCCTACAAAGCGCCGGAGGGTGCAATCCTCGTGTACGGCGGCCCGGGAGCGGGCCATGTGGAATTCCGTTGCAAGGAAGGATTTGTGAGCGACTTTCTCTCGCCCAAACCCTCCAGCCGGCCGCTGCTCGGCATCTACGTCAAGCCCCGTTCCTGACCGGCGTTTTATTTCGCCAGCCGGTTGATGGTGTACGCGGCCATCGCGTTCCCGAGGGGCTGTCCCGCGGACACAATGCCTGCGTCGAGTTTGAACCGGAACACTTTGCCCTGGTTGAGTTCCGCGAAGTTCAGGGTCACTTTGCGGCGGTCCTTGCTCCACCGCACCGCCGCGGGCTGTGTCTTCTTTAAATCACTCTCCGGCCCGCCGTACGCGGAATAATACCCGTAGGAATACACTTCCGTGGGAAATGCCTCCGGAGAATCCGCCTTCACAGACGCATCCACCGGCTCGGTGAATTCCATTTCAAAAGCCCCGGGCACAAGGTGCACCATCTTGATCTCAAACACGCGGCCTCCGTGAAAAACAATCCGCTGCAACCCCTCCATGGTGCCAGCCCATTCGCGCATGGTTTGTCCCACGTACAATTCCGTGCCCGAGGGGGAAAAAACCATGCGGTTTGTCCCGTTTCGCAATCCATTTCCGCTGAAGAAATTCACGCACGCCCCCTGCCACACCCCGTCCACCTTCTCAAGCATCACGCGGATGATGCGGGGAGAAGCCGCATCCCCCACAAACATCTGCCCCGCGAAGGGACCGAACCTGCCGCCCGTTCCATCCACGAGGGGCTCCGCGGGGGAACGCGAAAATCCGTAGGGAAACGAAACCGCCTCCGGCGTGCGCATCGCATCGAGTTCCTCCATAGGCTGCTTGAGCGGGTCGCGCTTCGGGTCGTTTTTCGTGTAACCGGGATCCCATACCAGCGAGGAGGGATGTCCGTAAAACTTGCCCTCCTGCACGTGATACAGCGGGTTGGTGGTGCGGAAGTCCCCCTGGTTGTCCGTGACCCAGACTTCCCCCTGGGGATCCACGGTAATTCCGTTGGGTGAACGAAATCCCTTCGCCCACGGCTCGGCATGGCCTTTCGAGTCAATGTGCAGCACCCACCCGCGATACGGCACGGATGCAAAGTTTCGCCCACGCCGGCTCACTTCCGAAAAAGTACCGCGCGTGAAGGCAAAGGTGAACCCACTGTGCGATGCCGTGTTGAGCGCAAGATAATACCCGCCCTTGCCGTCGGAGACCGGACCCGCGGTGACTTCATGGTACGCACCGCTCAAATTCAGGGGAGTTAAGCAACCGTACTCGTCCGCCACGCCGTCTCCGTTTCCATCCCGCAACCGGGTAACCTCCGGCATCTGGCTCACGAGCAGTTCCGAGTCCGAAACCACATACACTCCATTGGCATTGTGGAGGGAGTGATCGGAAAAACAGCTCCATGCAAATCGGTCCGGTTTGCCGTCCGGCTTCGCCATCCACACGCCCGACCGGCGGGTCACCACCACGAGCTTTCCGGAGGGCGTAAACCCAAGACCCCCGACTTCAGGCGCAACCGATTCGGGCATCTGGATTTCCTCCACCGTATAGAGCACCCGGGCACCATGCTCCGGATGGGGAGGAACGGCGCCTTGCTCGCGGGCCCGGAGCGGCGTCAGCCCGCACAGAAGTCCCAGCAACAGTCCGATCCGCTTTACTTCAACAAAGCGCGCGGATTCAGCAGGGAGGCGGGGTGAGGAAAAGAACGAGGAAGTTTTCATGACACCAAGACAGTTGGAAGAAATGTGAAAGGCGCGCGGGTTGTTTCACTTTTGGGCCGCCCGGGAAGGCGGGGGTGCGTCCTTGAAATGGACCACAAACTCGCGCGCGCCGGCCCCGGCCTCCACCCGCACGCGCTCCCCGTCCGCGGAAGAAACCTTCCACGACCGCGCTCCTCCCTCCACCCGCACGCGCACGGCAAATCCCCTCTCCGGCGCTGGAATCACCCGCTCATGAATGACGTCCTGCCCCAGCGTGTACCAAAACTCGGGCGCCCCCTCCACCATGCGGTAACCGCCAAACACCGGCACCTCTCCGGGCGCGGAAGAACGCGGCGCCGCGCCTGAGGCAAGGTAAACGATGTCTCC
>JBILWF010000710.1:0-3619 GCA_044370075.1 Chthoniobacteraceae bacterium
CACTTGCCGATCACAACGCAGAGGTGAAGGTGCGCGTGAGCAACCGCTTGGGCTCTGTGGTGAGTGATGCGGTGGGCTTGCAGGTGACTGCGGCGGACATTCAGATCACGGAGCAGCCGGTGTTTGCTGCGGATGCGGGCCGGTACGGGACGCGGCCCGTGTTGCGCGTGGGTGCGGTGGGGACGCGTCTTGTGTATCAGTGGCGCAAGGATGGAGTTGCGCTCAGCGGAGGGACGTCTGCGGAGTACGCGCTGGAGGCGCTCGGGCGTGAATCGGGCGGGGTGTACGACGTGGTGGTGAGCAACGAGGCGGGGGTGGTGACGAGTGCGCCTGCGGTGTTGGCGATGGATCCGACGTTGGAGAGTGTGGTGGTGCAGGGACGCGTGAATCCTGCGGAGGGCGAAGTGGTGTGGGTGAATCCCAAGGATGGTGTTCGGATGCAGGTGACTGCGGTGAGCGCGAGCACGGCTGTGGAGGATTTGCGTTATGTGTGGGAGCGGCGCGTGGAGGGCGGCGATTTTGCGCAGGTTGCGGGTCCGGCTGTGGAGGGAGCGCAGAGCGACACGCTGTTAATTACGGAGGCGTCTGCGGCGGATGCGGGCCAGTATCGGGTGCGAGTCACGGGTGTGGTGGGGACGGGCACGAGCGCCGTGGTGGAGTTGCGTGTGGCGCGTCCGGTGGAAGTGAGCGGGGTGAGCGTGTGGTCGCAGGGGCGAGTGTGGGAGGGGCCGGTGCCGGAGGGACAGGATGTGGAGTTGCGCGTGCAGGCCGACGGCGGCGGGGATCTGGGGTACGTTTGGTACCGGGACGGCCAGGCGGTGGAGGGAGCCGGGGTGAGCGCGCTGAGCGGGGGCACGTTGCGGATTGCGGCGGTGAAGGCGGCGGATGCGGGGCAGTATCAGGTGGAGGTGTCGAATCTTTCGGGAGCGGTGCGCAGCGTGCCTGTGGGAGTGGATGTGGATGCGTTGCCTGTGGTGAGTGTGCGCGGGCCCGTGAAGGCGGTGGTGGGTGAAGCGTTGAGTTTGCTGAGCGAGGTGAGCAGTGCGACGGCGGTGAGTTACGTGTGGTATCGCGTGGAGAACGGCGTGAATCGTGTGTTGGCCGGGGAGACGCAGGAGAGTGTGTTGATTGCGTCGGTGAAAGCGGCGGATGCGGGGCGGTATGTGGTGGAGGTGCGCAACCGTGCGGGAGTGGCGCGTGCAACGGTGGACGTGGAGGTGGTGGAGGGAGGCGGGTCTGGTGGTTCCGGCGGTGGATCGGGAGGAGGAGGTGGTGGAGTGGGAGGGGGCGGATCGCTTGCGTTGGAGCGGTGGTGGGTGTTTGAGGAAACGGGCGAGGGCCTGGGGACAGGCAACGGGGCCACGGGCATGCGAGTGTGGGTGTACGACCGGGTGCAGCAGCAGTCTGCGTGGTTGTGGCGTGAGGGCAGTGTGGGAACGGGAGAGTGGAGGACGAGCGTGTGGGCGGTGGAGGACCAGCAGGTGACGCAGTCGCAGAAGGGAGGGGAAGGGTCGCGTGCCGGGGTGCTGTCGTTTGAGGTGGATGCGCTGCGTCCGGGAGCGAAGGACGCGACGGTGTGGGATGGTTTTGCGCTGGGCGGGGAAACCGGGGCGAGGGGTGTGCCGGAGGTGTTGCGCGGGGAGTACGGCGAGCAGGGCGACGGGGAGCGTCCCTCGATAGTGCTGCAGTGGAATGCGGTGCAGACTTCGGGGGCGGCTGGATTTACCGAGCTGTCGCAGGTGCTCGAGTGGCTCACCGGCCGCAGCGGGGAGTAGGCGCGGGGTGCCTCTGAGGTGCGTCTGTCCGTGGCTTTTCGTTCCTTACACCGGCCGCAGATCCGGCGCATAAGCCCGGACGTTGTCGGGGCGTGAGCACATCACTTGAGAGAATCTTCTCCTGCCGGAGCAGGAGGCTGGCTGTTGTTACCCTTTGGAGGAAACAGTTAGCCAGATTCAGGGGGCAGGGGAATCGCGAGAACGCTTTTAAGCTGACCAGAGGAGGATGGAGCCAAAAAAAACCGCCCTCCCGGCGGGGAGGGCGGTTGGTTACACCGGGTTCGCCGGTGCGTTGAACTGGGTTGAACTACGCTGCGATGCGCTCGGTGGTTTTTGCCCCGCTAACTACGAGGCGGCGTCCCATGAACTCCTTGTCGTGGAGTTCGGTGACGGCGCGGGTTGCCTCCTCGATGGAGGACATCGTAACGAAGCCGAAGCCTTTGGATTTTTCCGTTTCCCGGCTGGTAACGATCTCCGCATTGCGGACCGAGCCGACTCCGTTGAAGAGGTCAAAGAGGTCGCTCTCGGAGGCGTCGAAGGAAAGGTTTCCTACGTAGATCTTCGGAGAGGTGACCTCGGTGGCTTCTGGTGTGCGGGCAGGCCGTTTGGGGGCGGATTGCTCAGATCGGGATTCGCTGGATGCGGCCCGTGCCCCGGACTGGGGGGATTCCGGACGGGATGCCCCCGGGGTATGGGGGATAGGATTTCTTCTTGGGGCCGAATCCGAAGAAGGCGAGGATTTTCTGGAACAGGGTGGGTTTGGGAGCGTCTTCGCGTGGGCGTTGCTGGCTCTGCTGGCTTTGGAAGCCCTGAGGGTTGTGGGGGCCGTCCTGGTTAGGGCGGCGTCTGCGGGGGCCGCGGCGGCGTCCCGACTTGTGGTGTTGCGTGTTCATGGTTTGCGTTGGTTGCCGAAGGCGGTGGGAGGGCCGCAGAAGGGGCCTGCGCACTCGCACGGGCCACAGTCCGGGCCGCGCCTTTGCCAGATGCACTCTGTCTTACCAGAGCTTGCTTTCTGGGGCGCAGCGGTTTGCTGTCCCACCGGGACCGGACGCGCCCGTTCTTTTCCAAGCGGCCCCCTTTCACCCGCCTCCCCACCTTTTAACACGGGGTTCCAAGGTGCGTCCGGCAATGGAAACCGCAGCTTCCCTCCCAAAACCACCTATTTCGAATTCAGCGGGCCAGGGCAACTCCGGGAAAAAACCCAAGCGCCATTCCGACTCCTACGCCGGACAACGTAACTCCGGCAGGACGGGAAAGCAACTGCTTCTGTGCCGGGCGGTAGATGCCGCCCCGGGGCCCCCAGGGCGGGTAGAGATCGTTTTGGCCGCCGCCGGTTCGGTCCCGGGCGGCTATCCCACGTTCTTGCGCGTGCAGACCCCCGTGCGCGCGAACTCGTCGCAGGTGGCCTCGATACGGGTGTTTTTTTTCGCCGTGGAAAATCCCAGCCGTTTGGTGATGCAGTTTTCCAGCAGGTCAATGTTGCGATCCTCAAATTCCAAAATCCGGCTGCAGTTGACGCAAATCAAATGGCTGTGCCGCGGGTGGTCGATGTAGTTCGGATCGTAGAGCATCTGTTCCTTGCCCAGATCCAGTTCCTTGAGCAGCCCGCTTTCCACTAAAAGCGGGAGGGTCCGGTACACGGTTGCCCGCGAGACCGAGGGTTCGATACCTCGCGCCCGCACCAGCAATTCCTCCGCCGTGTAATGGTCGGTGTGACTGAAGGCTGCCTCAATGATGGCGTCCCGCTGCGCGGTCCTTCTGAGCCCGCTGGCCTGAATAAATTCGTAAATCCGATCGCGAACAGCCGACTCCATGCACTGTACTCTACCCTGCCGCGGGGGAGG
>JBILWF010000711.1:0-3618 GCA_044370075.1 Chthoniobacteraceae bacterium
AATAATGGGCCGCCGGAAGATGCCAGGATGCCTTCGCCGAGGTCTCGTTGTACTCCATGGACAAATGAAACACGCTCTTGGCCGCTTTTTGTGCCTCGTCCCAACGCAAGTCTGCCGGGGCATTAAAAACGGGGTTACCCCCAAGGATGAAGAGCGCCTCGGTTTTACCGTTCTTCAAGTGGGCGGCCATTTCCGCGATCCCAATCGCTGGCGCACCAAAGGCGGGACGCACCTCCAGAGTTTTACCCAAAGCGCCCAGCGCTGCATTCACTGCGAATCCAAGCGCCTGAACTGCTGCAGGTTGCTTCTGGCCCACCAAAACAAGCGACTTTCCTCGATGGGCAACCAAGTCGGCTGCACACTCCTCCACCCAACGGGGTTTGAGTTGAACCGCCGGCACCTTCAGAAGAGATGCCATCTTTCCAAGAGATTCGTCCCCGAGGAGCTTGGAGACTTCGAACGCGAGAGCCTGGAGGAAGGAGCTGCAGCGGCTCGCCTCGAGGCGCAAACGATGATCAGACATCCCCCCAGTGAGGGTGTAGCGGTTTTCCACCACGTACAGGCGGTTCATCGCACTCTTGGCCGACTCCACCCTACGGCGGGCGCTAAATCCGCGCACTGCGGAGATATCTCCCTCAATCCCGAGCACATCGCGGTCCACCATGAGCAAAATGTCTGCCGCTTCGAGGCGATACACAGGCTCGACGTTTTCACCAAACGCCAGCGAGCACGCTTCCAGTTCTAGACCATTGCCGTTTGCATCAAAACTCGCCCACTTCGCCTTGGGAAATTTTGCCAGCACAGCCTTCCTCAACTGCTCTCGGGAGGGCGAATAGTCTACTTCTGCAAGAAAAGCCAACCCCTCTCCAGACCCGGAGGAAGCCAGCAGGCCAGCCAAAGCCTTCTCAAAGTTATCCCACGACGAAGCCTTTCCTTCGTGACGGACTTCCCGTGAACGACTCGGATCGTACAGATCCAGAATGGAGGACTGAGCCCAAGTGTCTGAGGTGCCCTTGTTGACAGCGTGCTGCGGATTGCCGTCTACCTTGGTGGGGCGTCCGTCAAAAGTGGTTATGACCAAAGGAAGCGCACCTCGGCGCGTTGGCATGGCGGAGGAGAAGAAAAGCGCCTTTCCGGGTACGGACCATTCAACACCTTTCGTAAAAGGAACCAACTGCTTGAGCGGTCTGCGGCATGCGGCGAGGCTCATTCCGGCGAGCGCCACAGAGGCTCCCATGAGCTGCAAAAAATTCCTTCGACTGACCTCCCCTCCCTCCAACTCCGAGGCACCTTGAGGAAATTCTCGCTGGAGCCACTCACGAAACTCCGTAGAGTCTTGCAGCTGGCCCAAGGAACGCCAGTAACGCTTGCCGGTTTGGGCCTCGGGAGGATGCTGGAAAATGCGCTTGCTCATGTCCTTTAGCGGTGGCAACCGGCACAGTTCTTGGTCGGGGGATTCAAATGGAGCTTTTCAACCAGCGCAGCTCCGATTTCGCGCTGCGTTTGACCAACCGGCGGCTGCCAGTCCAAATTTGTGACCTCTGAAACCGGGCGCACGAAATCCTGCGGATTTCGGTGGCAATCCAAGCACCAAGACATGGAGTGTGACTCGGCGTGGTACACAACATCCATCGAGTTCACCTTGCCGTGGCAGCTCACACAACTCACCCCGCGGTTTACGTGCACTGAATGATGAAAATAGGCGTAATCTGGCGTTTTGTGAATTTGGACCCATTCCAAAGGTTTACCGGTCTGCCAAGAGTCGCGAACCAATTGCAACTTGGGGTTCTCCCGCTGAATCTGGGAGTGGCAGTTCATGCAGACTTGGGTGGTCGGAATGTTGGAGTAGGCGGACGTTTCCACATGGGAGTGGCAGTAGCGGCAATCCATGCCCAACTGTTGCACGTGGATTTTGTGGGAGAAAGGAACAGGCTGGGCGGGCTCGTAACCCACCCGCGTGAACTTCGGGGTGAAGTAATACCACACTCCAGAGCTCACCCCGCCGCCCAGCAGAAGGACGCAAAACAGGATCTTGATCGGGAGCCAATTACTCCATCGTGGAAAGATGTTGGCCATGCGCGGAAAAAAATCAGGGCGTTAGGAGGTCAAAATCGGAGCGGACGTACGTCTACTTGGAGCGGGACCTGCGATTCAAAAGGGGTTCGGGGCGGGAATCAAGCGAGTTTGTGAAATTTTTCACAAGCTGAGGGGGGATAAATTTTGGCAAAACACTAATTCTCAGAGAGCGAACCCGCAAAGCATCCGTCTGCCATTCTCAAACAACGCCCCCCTTGCCTGCCGGTCGTCGGGAAGGCAGGTGCACTCCACAGTATTCGCTCCCATCTGCGCTCACCCGAAATTCCAGTTCCGGATTCGACACCTCCGTTCGGCCGCAGAGGGCACAGCGGTGCAGCGTACTTTCGGGTTCCGCTGCTGCCTGAAAACGCCGGCGCCGAGCCTGAACCCGGGCCCCTCCCACTCCCCGTAAAACCCACTGCGGGAGAAAGAAAATCGCGTAATTTAAAAAGGCCGAGGCCACCACCACCCGCGTCTGCCATCCCATACCCATGGCCTGAAGCCCCAAGATAACCAAATCCAGCACGGCCAACCAACGCACCTGCAGGCGGATAAACGGAAACAACCAGACCTCCTCCAGCGGATAAAACCACGCAAAAGCCAGAAACAACGAGCTCTGCAGGCAAAAAGTCACCCCGAGGGATCCGGCCCCGGCGTCCAAAACCCACATGGCCGCAGTCACCCCTGCAACCCCGGTCAGATAGTACAGATTAAGCCGAACCTTGCCGAAGGCATGCTCCAACCCATCCCCAATCCATATCAGCCACAAGAACCGCAGAGCCGCTCCGAACCACGAGATAGAAGGTTCCGGAGCGAACACATGGAAAACCAGCCGCCACAGCTCCCCCTCCAGAACTGCCGCGCGCTTGAGAAGCAAAACTTCACGAAAATCAGGCCGAAGCTGGCAAAGCACGAACGCCAGCAGATTCACCGCCGCCACATAACGCAACAAGCGTGGCACAGCAAACGGGGTGAGACGGTCTTCAAGTTTTTTCCAGTCCATGATTCTAATGCACGCTCCAAGCCTACCACCCTAGGAGATAGCCTGCCGGACCCGCAAGGAAGCGATCGCAAAACCCTCAGGCCGCCAGATGCAGCGCCGCAGGCCGTATGCCGAATTCCACACGCCCCCTTCCCCTAAACTCTCCGTCCAACTCCCAGCCCGACTCCCCCTCAATTCGCACCCGCCCCGTCTGCATGTACTCAACGCCCGGCATCCGCGTGTGCAAACCCAAAGGGATACCCAGCAAATACCCGAGGGAACGCAAACCCTCCAGACGGCGTACGAGCAACACGTCCATAAGCCCATCCCCGGGCCGTGCGCGCGGGAAAACGGGGAGCGCCCCCCCGTAAAAACGCCCGAGTCCGATGAGCACCCACTCTACCTCCCGAACCGGAATTCCCTCCACAATAACCCGCACCGTGGTCTGTTCGCGGCGCATCTCCCGAAGTGCGGAGAACACATAGGCGCCCGCCCCCCATGCGCGCTTGGATTCCCTGGAGACCCCTTCGATGACCCGCGCGTCAAAACCCACCCCAGCC
>JBILWF010000422.1:0-3616 GCA_044370075.1 Chthoniobacteraceae bacterium
TCTGCATGCGGAAGGCCAGCTCGTACTGGGCTATGCGCGTGGCCGTTTCCGGATGCCCGAACTCCTTGAGCTGCATTTCATTCAAGTCCCGCAGCGCATCCAGCGACTGGCGGCGCGCCTCGCGGTTCATGCCCGCCGGATCTGAAACGTACAAAACAGGATCCCCCTTGGAGCGGCATTGCACGCCCTGAAACACCGAGGGAATAAACCCGCTGCCCCAGCACCCCTGTCCCCCGCTGGGTTGCACCCCGGAGGAAATCAGCACCACAAAGCCCGGCAGGTTTTCATTCTCGGATCCGAGGCCGTACGTCACCCACGACCCCATCGAGGGGCGGCCCTGACGCGGCGACCCGGTGTAGAGGAGCAACTCCGCCGGAGCGTGGTTAAACTCGTCCGTTTTCACCGCGTTGAGAACGGTCACCTCGCCGGCGATTTTCTGGAAATTGGGCACCGCATCCGACATCCAAATCCCGCCTGAACCGTGCTGGGAAAAGGTGCGCGGCGTGCCCATAAGTTTGGGAACGCCGGAAGTGAATGCAAAGCGGCGGCCCTTCAGAAATTCATCGGGGCAGTTCTCGCCGGTGCGCTTCACCAGTTCGGGCTTGTAGTCAAAGATGTCGAGGTTGGGCGGTCCTCCCGACATGTGGAGGTAGATCATGCGCTTGGCCTTGCCCTTGAAGTGGGGATTGCGCGGGGCCAGAGGATTGTCGGGCAGGATTGCCGCGGGAGCTTCGCGCTCGAGCATCGAGCGCAGCGCGATGGCGCCTACGCTGAGCTGGCCGGTGGATTTGAGAAAGCTGCGGCGCGTCCGGGCGGCCAGCGTCTCCTGACGGAGGATCTCGGGGAGCTTCATAGAATAAAAAATATTATGAGGTAAAATGTTTGGAGTGAATAACAACCAATGCTTCAGGCGGGCACGCGCCGTGCGGGTCGCGTGCCCCAGGGATCAACGGCGCATGAGGGTTTCATCCAGATTTAACAGCACGTTACCCGCGACCGACCATGCCGCCAACTCCGCGACATCGGCGTCCTTGGGAAGGGGTCCGAGCGGGTCCGTCGCCATTTTCTGCGCACGCGCCGTGTCCGCGGCAAAGCCGGCACGCGCCTCCTCCACCAGACGGGTGAGACGGGCAACCTCCACCCCGGTGGGCGCACGGCTCAGCAGCACGCGGTAGGCAAACCGGATCCGCTCCGGGGTGGATGCGCCCCCCTCGCGCACGATGCGGCGCGCCAGGGCCTGTGCCGCCTCGATGAATACCGGATCGTTGAGGGTTACCAGCGCCTGCAGCGGCGTGTTGGTCCGGCCGCGACGCAGCGTGCACACCTCCCGGTTGGGCGCGTCAAAGGTGGTGAAACTCGGGTACGGACTGTTACGGCGCACCTCCGTGTACACCGAGCGCCGGTGCGCGTCCTCTCCGGCACTGGGTTCCCAATCGTTGCCCCGGCCAAATGCGGTGTTCAATCCCATGTTGGGTTTCGGCGGGCGCACCGGCTTGCCATACATTTTCGAGCTCAACAAACCACTGACGCTCAGCGCCTGGTCGCGCAGCAGTTCGCCCGTAACCCGGAACCGCGGACCGCGCGCCAAAAGCCGGTTGTCCGGATCGCGTTCAGCCAACTCCGGAGACACTGCCGACACCTGCTGGTAGGCCGCGCTGGTCACCAGCAGTTTGAGAAACGCCTTCACATCCCACCCGGTGCGCACCAACTCGGTGGCCAACCAGTCCAGCAAATCCGGATTTATGGGCAGTTCCCCCTGCGCGCCAAACTCCTCGCTGGTGCGCACCAATCCCACCCCGAAGATCAACTCCCAAAAGCGGTTGGCTGTCACGCGTGCCGTGAGCGGGTTTTCCGGCCCCATAATCCAGCGCGCCATCTGCAGGCGGTCCATTGCCCCCTCCCCCGATCCCGCTCCAAACAACTCCGGAAGCCCCGGTTGCACCTCCTCGCCCAGATTCTGGAAGTTGCCGCGGATCTGAATTTTGGTCGCCCGCTGCTTGTCCTTGGGAAGCTCCCGGTAGACAGGCACCGTGTTCGGTTTGAGGTCCGCAAGCAGCTTGCGGTTTTTCTCGAGGTCTTTGCGGGGCTGATCCGCTTCCGGGGCGAAGGTGCGCACGTAGTAATCACGAACCTGGGCCGTCTGCGCAGCGTTGCGTTGATCCGGAGCCAGTTCAAGTACCGCCGCCAGATTGGCCGGGGCGCGCACCGCCAGTTCCGCCCGTTCGTCGCCCTGCAGGGAGACGTCAAACGAGGCCAGCACCTGGTCCCGTTTGCGGCTCTTGTGGTCAATCTCCACGCGGATCAGATCCCCCGGCTGGGTGACCAGCGGTTTGTCCGCCACCAGCGCAAGCCACTGCGGCTTGGTGCTGTTGGAAATGTTCCATCCGCGCTTTTGAGCCGGCCCGCCCAGAAGTGTCTGCAACTCAAATCCCCCCGCCGTGCTCGCATACACCGCACGAAACTTCACCGGCCGCGCATCCAGCGGTTCAAACGCAAACTCTGTTTCCCGCAGATCCGATTCGATGCGCGTTTCCACCGCTTTGCGCGCCGCGTCGTAGAGGGTGATTTTGAATCCGCCCAAATAGTATCCTCCCTCATTGGGCACGGTGATGCGGACCGAATCAATGCGCTGCACCGCTCCCAGGTCGAGCTCGACGTATTCGCCGGGCTTTTCCCCACGGGTGACGACCGCCGCCTTCGCGGCCTTCGATCCATCCACCGCCCTGGAAGCCTCCGCGGCGTCCTGCGTCGGACTGGAGGCGACCGCCACACCCGCGGCCACGTTCTTTCCGCCTGCGAGCACCTCCACCTCGGCCAGCTGCAGCGGCCGGGTCGCCCCGGTCAACTCCACCCGCACAAAACGCGCATCCCGTCCGGGACGGCCCCCGGGCACGTGCGACACGCGCAGGGCATCCACCAAAAACGCGCCGTTGGCTCCGCGCCCCGCCCCCTTTCCAGGCAGCGCCGCATCGGGGATCGTATTGAGCCGGACCGCGGTCAGCTTGGATCCGGTCACGGGAAAGTCGACCGTGATGGATTCCCCGTCGGACTTGGCGTTTTGTCCGACCAAAACCGATCCGTTTTCACGCACCTGAACCTCCGCCCCGGAATGCGCCGTGGCGCGGACCGGCTTTGGATTTTCCCACTGCAACGCCCGCGGGTAAGCGGCATCCCAGGCTGCAAACCCCTGAAGCCATTCCGGCGCCGGGGCCTTGAAGCGCTGCTCCAGATCGTGAACGGTTTTTTCGAGCGTTTCCTTCTGCGTCTTTTCCTCCGGCAGGTAGAAGGAGTGCAGGGGCGATTCATCACCGCGGTCGGCGTCCTCGGTCTGGTTGAGGATTGCAAAGAAGCGGAAGTAATCCTTGTTGCTGAGCGGATCGAACTTGTGGGTGTGGCACTGTGCGCACGCCATGGAACTGCCCATCCACACCGACCAGGTGGTCGAGACCCGGTCCACGATGGCCGCGTTGCGGAACTCCTCATCGGAAGTGCCGCCCTCGTTGTTGGTCATCGTGTTGCGGTGGAACGCCGTCGCCACGAGCTGCTCCTCGGTTGGATTCGGCAGCAAATCGCCCGCGAGCTGCTCGATGGTGAACTGGTCGAAGCGCTTGTTCTG
>JBILWF010000423.1:0-3608 GCA_044370075.1 Chthoniobacteraceae bacterium
GCATTCGGGGGGGGGCGGGATCTATGTAGACGTGGCTTTGAAAGCGGCGACCGAAGAGCTTCAAAAGGTCAAGGATGTTGCGGCTCGCCATGTGATTTTGTTTTCTGATGCCCGGGATTCGCAGCAGGAGAAGGAAGGAGCCTACCGAAATCTGGTTCAAAAACTTGCTGAAGAAAACGTGACGGTGAGCGTTATCGGTATGGGCAGCGATTCAGACGTGCACGCTTCCTTGCTGCGCGAGATCGCAAATGTGGGCAAGGGACGCGCGTTTTTTCAAGCCGACCCCTATGGCATTCCCGCCTTGTTTGCGCAGGAAACCATGAAGATCTCGCGGCCCTCCTTCAGTCAGAGCCCGGAGCAGATCGTGGAGACATCGGGCTGGCGCGAGGTTTCAGCTGCGCGTCTTCAATGGCCGGCGCAGGCCGATGGATTCAACATTACCTTGCCTCGTGCGGGGGCCACAATCGCAGCCCATACCGCGGGCGACGGGGCCGACCGTGTGCCGCTCGTTGCGTTCTGGCAACGAGGCAGCGGGCGGGTGGCTGCCGTCGGAATGCCCGTGGCGGGGCCTTACTCGGACACGGTGCGGGCGTGGGCGGGTTGCGCGACCATGGTGTCGAGTCTCGCGCGCTGGACGGCCTCGCAGGACCATCCGCCCGGGGCTTCGCTGGACGCCCGCGTGCGCGGTACGGAACTGGAGGTTGATTTTTATTATGAAGATTCCTGGGCTGCGCGCATGAGCGGCGGGCCGCCCCGCCTGCGCTTGAGCGGCGCGTCCGAGGACGCAGTGCGCGAAGGCGCATGGGAGCGCATGGCCCCCGGGCATTTCCGCGCGCGTGTGCCGCTGCAACCGGGGGAGGTGGTGAGCGGGGCGGTGCAGGTCGACAAGACCACGCTGCCCTTCGGCCCGCTTATGGTGCCTTCGGCCGTGGAGTGGCGTCGCAACCCGGAGGTGCTTGCTGAAGTGCGCGCTCTTGTTTCGGCGACCGGCGGGCGCGAGCGCACGGATTTGGCCGGCGCGTGGGAGTACCCGGCAAATGCGGCGCGAAACGTCTCCCTGCTGCCGTGGGTGTTGTGTGCGCTGGCGGTGGTTCTTGTGGCGGAGGCGCTGCAAACCCGCATCGGGCGCTTTTCAGCGCGGAACGATATCGTCGGGTAATTGCAAACCCAATGCGGGGATCATCTCTTTTGAAACTTCGGAGGTGATTTTTTGTCGCCATCAAGCAGATCATCGAGATCTTGTTTCCCGGAATTCCGGCGTTCGGCGTCGGGAAGAAAACGGATCATGCCCCACAGGTCTGGATGAAGTTGCGCCTCGAGGGCCTCGTCCGCAAGGATGGTTGTTTGGGAGTTGGCCCAGTACGCGCGCTGCAGGACGTCATTCCCATCCGGACCGCCCAACAGAATGCCCCAGTCAAACTTGTAGCAGACGTCAGGTTCAATATTTAAACCTATTGCCTTCAATGGAATGCGGGCTTCAAGGCAGTATGAGTTTTTGTCTGTCTGCACAGCCACCTGGGCGTCGGAGAGTTTCGCCACGCGGTCGAACTTTGCCTCCGCCACGTCGGTGCGTGTCTCCCACGCTTCGCCGGGTTTGGAGCCGGGTGCGACGGGTTGGTAGAGAACGGCGGCAGGTTCATTTCCCTTAAGCGTCATGAGCAACCGGATGTCGCCTGCGCTGGGTGTTCGCCTGCGGACATCGGCTCCGGCGTGTACTCCGATTTGGAGGTCGAATGCCGCGCCTGTTTTGAAAAGGCGTCGCCAGTCGTTGCCGTTGTTTTTCAGAGGGCCCGATCCACGGGCGCGCACACACACGTAGAGGCTGGCATCGTCGTAATTCATCGCCAGCGAGACGTTGTGTCCGTCCAGCGTGGCGTTGGTGAAATCCCACTCCCCGGGATCGCCGTCGAGTTTGAATGCGCGTTTTTGTCGGGGGCACTCGATGATTTTTGCGGACTCGTAAAGCTTTCGGGCCTCCCGGGTGCGGTCCCGCTCCATCGCGGCAGCCACATCGCCGGGTGTGACGGTGATTGTTCCGCCCAGACGTTTAAAGCGATCGAGACCCTGAACCTCCACAACGCTGATGTGATTGTGTCCCGCGACGGCGTAAAACTTGCCGTCCTCCCGCGTCTTGCAGAAGTATCCTCGGAAGTGCTCCTGCCCGACGGTGACCCCGCTCAGATCGATTCCCCGTTCGTGTTCGTGCATGCTCCAGGGTGCTTTTTCCGGACCGAGCAGGTCGCGAAACATGCGCCCCGCCAGGAGTCCGTCTGCGGTCCAGATGTGCCAGGTGCCGCAGTTGCCGTCGGTCACAAAGAACTCGCCCAGATCTCCCGCGGTCGTCGTCTCATGGCCGATGACGTCGAATTGCGCGACTGTCTGGCCGGGAAACCACGGCCGCTTGGCCGCGGTAATAGCCTGAACCCCCCAGCCCTCCACCGGATGCGTCCATGCAGGTTTGCCCGCGGCATCCAGGCCGGCCATGCGTTCATTGTCTCCAATTACAAAATAGCGGTTGTCATTCATCCGGACGCAGCGGGAGGCGAACGTCTTGTCCTTGCGTTCGTAGACGGGAACTCCGTTGGGCAAAATTTCCCTCACTTCATAGCGGTATTTGAGGGCGTCGATGCCGAGCGTTTCGTCGAACCTGCCGGGTTGCGAGGCGCGCGCATTCGGCGCTTCAAAGAATTCCACTTCGACGGCCTGCGGTGCGCCGTCCCCATTACGGTCGCTCCAAATGAAGTCCGCGTTTCCGAGGGCTTTCTTCCCCAGCTTTTGGAGGATTTCCGAAGTTCGCAGCGGAGGGAAGGCACCGGCGGAGCCCACGGCGGCAACGCACTGAAGGCGGTCCTTTTCGTGTAGATAAACGATGCCAACCGGCTGCGTGTTGAAGAGCGGCCGTGTCACCAGGTAGCGGCGGTTTTCGCGATGGATGGCTACTTCGCCCGCGGGGAGGCTACCCTGCCACAGAACGTTTTTTAGCGCGGTATCCCCGGTTTGCCAGTCGAGCGAGAACTCGAGTCCCTGATGGTAAAGCCGCGACTTGTCGTACGGATCCAGACATCCGCCACCGCCATAAGCCGTGTTACCCAGCAGGTCCTTTTTAAAAGTGCCGTCCATGCTCCAGAGGCTCACTCGCTTTGGTGCGTGTTCGTTCTCCACCACCCACAGCTGGTCCTGTCCGTCCACGGCAAGATCCACTCCCACACCCGGACGGCTGGTAAACCGGTTGGGATCGTACGGGCCCACGATCCGTCCCCCGGGCTTTCCGATTGTGCGCAGCGGCTTGCCCGATGCATCGAACACCCGGATGACTCGCCGGTCCGGTGCGCTATCAAAGACAAGGATCTCACCGGCCTTGTTGCATGCGAGCGCCGTGGGACGCAGGACGTCCAGAGGGAGAGGCACTAGCTGTCCGCGTGCCGCATCGATGCGGACCACCTGCGCGTTGGAAATCCCGTAGAGCGTTCCATCGGGAGCAAATGCCAGATGGCTGCCGCGGGGAAACGGTAGCTCTTGAACGAGCTTTTTTGTAGTCAGGTCGTAGACCTCGATGCGCTGGGTCGCGAGGAGTTCCACATCGGGTTCGCCCCCAAGCGCGCGCAGCG
>JBILWF010000424.1:0-3592 GCA_044370075.1 Chthoniobacteraceae bacterium
TTGCGGTGGGGGACGAAGGAGTCATCATCGAGCAGGTTGAAAGCACGCGGGCCATCCGCATTTGCGTGGAAATCGGCCTGCGCTTCCCGTTGCACAACAACGCGCCGGGCAAGGTCCTGCTGGCGTTTCAGCAGCACCGCACCCGCGAACAAACCCTGCGCCGGCTGCGTCTGGAGCGCCACACGCGCCGCACCATTACCACCGCCGAGGCCCTGCGCTCCGAGTGCGAGCGGGTGGTGGTGCGCGGTTACGGCACCGACTGGGGCGAGGCCGACGAGGGCATCCACTGCGTGGCAGCCCCCGTTTTTTCAAAACCGGACCACCTTCAGGCCGTGCTGTGGGTCTCGGCGGTGGCGGGCCGCATGCCCAAAAAAAGGTTTCCCGCCGTCGCCGCCGATGTGCTGCAGGCCGCCCGCCGGATCGAAGGGAGGCTGCGCGCGTGAACCTTCGCGTTCTTCTCACCGGCTTCCTGCTCGCGATTCCCGCCTGGGAACTGCCGCCGACGCACGCGGCGGAACCGGATGCGTTTTTCCCCACAAAAATCGAACCCCTGCTCCGGCGGCGGTGCTACGGCTGCCACTCGCACGGAGAGAAAATCAAAGGCGGCCTGGTTCTCGACTCGCGCGCCGGGTGGGAGCAGGGCGGAGACTCCGGGCCGGCTCTCGTGCCCGGGAAACCCGGGGAAAGCCTGCTCTTAAAAATGGTCCACTGGGGGGATGCCACGCACCAAATGCCCCCGAAGGAAAAGCTCCCGGATGCGGAGATCGCACTGCTGGAGGAATGGATTGCGCGCGGTGCCCCGGATCCGCGCGTGCTGGCACGGAACGCTCCCACTCCGACGGACTGGTGGTCGTTGAAACCGCTGACCGCGCCCGCAGTCCCGGAAGTGGCGGGTGTGCGCCACCCGGTGGATTGCTTTGTGCGTGCGCGCCTCGCACAGCGCCACCTTGCGCCCTCCCCCGAGGCGGACCGGCGCACACTCGTGCGGCGGGTCACCTACGATCTGCACGGGCTGCCACCCACCCCCGAGGAGGTGGAATCCTTTGTCCGGGACTCCGATCCCCAGGCCTACGAGCATTTGGTGGACCGGTTGCTGGATTCCCCGCGTCATGGCGAGCGCTGGGCGCGGCACTGGCTTGACACCATTCACTTCGCAGAGACCCACGGGTGCGGCCATGACCTGCCGCGCGACCATGCGTGGCGCTACCGCGATTACGTCATCGCGGCATTCAACCGCGACACCCCCTGGCCACGTTTCATCCGGGAGCAGCTTGCGGCGGACCATTTTTTTCCCGACGAACCCCGCCTGACCCCGGCCCTCGGTTTTCTGGGAGCCGGCGTCTTTGATCACAGCGCGTTTCAGACCGCGCCCAAAAATTTTGACTATCTCGACCGGGACGACCTCGTGACCCAGACCATGGGCGCATTTGTGAGCACGACCGCGAACTGCGCCCGCTGCCACGCGCACAAATTCGACCCGATTTCCCAGGAGGACTATTACGCGCTGCAAGCCGTGTTCGCGGGGCTCATTGAAGGCAACGTGGATTTCGACGAAGATACCGCAGTCGCCCGCGCCCGTACCCGCTGGCAGTCCCTGCTCGCGGCCGCGGAAACCCGGGACAAGACCGTGCTGCTTGCACCGGAGAACACCCGGTTCGTGGCGGAGTGGGAGAGAAACCAAGAGGCACCCGCCCCGTGGACCCCGCTGGGTTACGAGAGTTTCATTAGCACCGAGGGATCCACCATCCGGCGTGCGGGAGAGAACCTCGCCGCCTCGGGCGCAAAGCCCGACAAGGATACGTATGTCGTCACCGGCAGCATCTCCCTGGGAACGCTCACCGCGCTCCGGTTGGATGTTTTGGCGGACACGGCCCATCCCCGCAAAGGCCCCGGACGGCAGGACAACGGCAACCTCACCCTGAGCGAGGTGGAGGCCCAGCTCCTCGAACCCGGGATGGCGCAACCGGTGAAACTCAAATTCAGCCGCGCCAGTGCCGATTTCGAACAGAAGGACTGGACGGCAGCCATGGCCATCGACGGCAAGCCCTCCACCGGATGGGGTGTCTATCCCGAGGTAGGCGTTTCCCACCATGCCGTGTTTGAACTGGAGAACCCCGTTGCGCTCAAGCCGGGCACGCGCGTGACGGTGAGCCTGAAGCAACTCTCGGGCAATGCGCACCTGCTTGGCATTTTCGGGCTCTCGGCCACGGACGCGCCCGCAGTGCGCTGCGGCGCGCTGCCCTCCCTCGCGAGGGAGGCCCTCGGGGCACCTGCGGAAGCACGCACCGAGGCCCAGCGCGTGGCGCTGACCGCCTACGTACTGCGCATGCGCGCCACCGAGGAAATTGGACGCCTTCCCGCACCGGTGCAGGTCTATGCGGCCGCAAAAAAAGCGGGAGTCTTACTGGCCGTTGGCAAAGGTACGCCCACCACGGTGGCGGGGCCCAAAACGGTGCACATTCTGAAGCGGGGTGACTTTGAAAAACCGCTGGGGGAGGCCTCCAGCGGCGCCCTGAGCGCCCTCTCCGACTTGCCCGCCCGTTTTGCAGAAGCCCACGCCGCACGCGATGAAAGCGCCCGGCGGGCCGCCCTCGCGGATTGGATTGCGGATGAGAAAAACCCGCTCACCTGGCGCAGCATTGCCAACCGGGTATGGCATCATCATTTCGGGCGCGGCATCTGCGATACGCCGAACGATTTCGGACGCATGGGCGGCCTTCCGTCTCATCCCGAGCTGCTCGACTGGCTCGCCTGCGCGGTACGGGACCGGGGCGGCTCCCTCAAGCACCTGCACCGGCTCATTGTCACGAGCGCCACCTACCGGCAAAGCAGTGAACACCGCGGGGACGCAGCCCAGCTCGATGGCGACAACCGCCTGCTGTGGCGCATGAACCGCCTGCGCCTTGACGCGGACGGCTATCGCGACTTCGTGCTCGCCGCCGCGGGACGCCTCGACCCCGCAACCGGCGGCCCCAGCGTGCGGCAGTTTGTCACCGGCCCTCCCGTGCAACTCACCCCGACGCTCAACTACGATGCCTACAACTGGGCCGCCCTGAGCAGCCACCGGCGCAGCATTTACCGCTTCGTCTGGCGGGGCGTTCCGGATCCGTTCATGGAAACGCTCGACTTCCCGGACCTGGGCATGCTCGCCCCCACCCGCGGCTTCTCGGCCTCCGCGCTCCAATCCCTGGCGCTCTACAACAACCGCTTTGTCCTTCACTTCAGCGAAGAGCTCGCAAAACAAATCACCACACCCGTGCAGGCGGTGCGGCGCATCCTGCTGCGCGAACCCACCATGCAGGAGGACGCGGCCTTCGCCTCGTTCGCCGACAAGCACGGCATGGCTGCGCTGTGCCGCGTGTTGTTCAACTGCAGCGAATTTCTCTTTGTGAACTGACACCGCCGGCCCCGCGAATTCCCCCACCCATGAACACCCCCCACCCCATGCTGCGCCGCGGTTTTCTCTCCAGCCTGAGCGGCGGCTTTGGCGGACTTGCGCTCACCCACCTGCTCGCCCGCGAAGCGTCCGCGGATCTTCCCGCCCCGCGGCCCGAATTAAACGGCGGCATTCACCACCCTGCAAAGGTCAGGC
>JBILWF010000425.1:0-3591 GCA_044370075.1 Chthoniobacteraceae bacterium
TTAGTGGCTCCAAAACTCTTTCCAGTGCGTGCAGCATCTTTTCGGGATTTACGGCGGATTCCGCCATGAGTTCTGCAGCTCCAGCTCGCTCAAAAATTCTGGCATTCCACGTCTGGTGATCTTCCGCCGCATGTGGATAGGGAAGTAGCACGGCGGGAATTCCAAAGTGCGCCAACTCGGTCAAACTGGCCGCCCCGGAACGTGCAACTGCCACATCCGCGGCCGCGTAGGCGTTCTGCATCGCGTGATGGAAAGCACCCACCCAGCACCGGATACCCAGAGCCGCGTAGGTGTTTCGCACGACAGATTCATCCGCGGTTCCGGTGATGTGGATGAACTGCATCGGACGGTGATTCCCCCCAGCCAGCATTCTGGCCACTTCCTGCATCTGCCGGTTTATTCCCGAAGCTCCCTGACTGCCACCCATCACCAACACCGTGGGAATACCGTCCCTGAGGCCGAATCCCTCGAGAGCGACCTGCCTCGGACACGCCTCCAGAAGCGCACGCCGCAGAGGCGTACCCGTCACGCGAACAGGCACACGCACGCGCTCGTGCTGGAAATCCTCAAAACCCACAAGCAGCCCCCCGCACAAACGGGCGTTTAAACGGTTTGCCTTGCCCGGTATCGCGTTCGACTCGTGCACGAAAACCGGCAACCCGCGCGTGCGCCCTGCAACAATTGGAGCCGTCGACGTGAATCCGCCCATTCCCAAAACTACCGAGGGTCTAAAATCAGCAAACAACCGGCGGCAGTGGCGTACACCGCGGAAAAAGCGTAAAAAGAATTTCAGCGCCTCGATGGAAATACTCCTCGGCAAACCAATGCCAGGGAGACGTTCAATTCGGAATTCAGAACGCCCCTCAGTGGCCACTGCATCAATATGCTTTTCAGAAGTCAGTACCATGACTTCATGTCCGCGCGCGTGCAGTACCTCGGCTACAGCCAACCCCGGAAACAAGTGTCCCCCTGTTCCTCCAGCTGCGATGGCAAATCGTCCCATGATGCGAAAAAGATGTCACAACCGCACGACCTGCCGCTCCAACTTCAAGGCCAGCTCGACTTGCTGAAAATGCCGCTCCTCCTGCTCACTCACACCCTGCCGGTAAATGTTGATAAGCACGCCGATTCCCAGAAGACAGAACGCGAGATTCGATCCGCCGTAGGAGATAAATGGAAGAGGCAGCCCCTTGTTTGGAAGCATTTGCGTTGTTACTCCGAGATTAATTGCAGCCTGCATCGCAATCAGCGTCACAATCCCCATTCCCACAAACAACCCCGCCCGGTCGCGCGCACGCGCTGCGATCATCATACCCCCCAAAATCATCAGAACGTACGCCAGCACCACACTCAACGTTCCCAGCAAACCCAGTTCCTCACCGACAACGGGGAAAATAAAATCCGTGTGGGCATAGGGAAGATAAAGCAGTTTTTGCCGTCCGTTCCCTAGACCAAGGCCACCCAACCCGCCTGAGCCGAGGGCAATCAAACCCTGCTGCGTTTGGTACGCGTCGTCGGGAAAACGCTCCGGATCCAAGAAAGCCATGAACCGTCCGAGACGCTCGGGCATGAAACGAATAGCCGCGCAAACCGCTAAAACTCCGCTTAATGCAATAGTTCCTACGAAACGCCACGGCGCCCCTGCGATGAACAGCATACTCACCGCAGTTCCGCCGATCAGCACGGTGGATCCAACGTCCACCTCGCAAATCGTGAGCCCCATCAGCACGCCGATTATTCCGAGCGGAGCGAAGAACCCGCGGATCCATTCCTTCTCGATGCCTTTCTCTTGGGAAAACCACCAGGCCATCGCAAAGACGGCCGCCATTTTTCCCAGTTCAGAAGGCTGAAAAGTAAATGCCATCAGCCGGATCCATCTCCGCGATCCGTTGATTTTCGCCCCGATTCCCGGAATGAAACAACAAAACAGGAGGATGACCGCTGCCAGATAAATCCAGCCCCAGTTCTTCACCAATTTCTGGTAGTTTGTGCGCGCAAAACAGACGCATCCGCACACACCCACCCCAAACCACATGAGCTGATGCTTGAGAAAGAAGTAGGACTTACCATGCGCATCAGGCGCATACTCTCCGGTACTCGCCAGCATCACCAATCCCATGGCAACGAGGAATCCGACGGCTACCATCAGAAGCAAAACACCGAGACGCTGCATGCTTATTTATTCCAGCAAGCTGTTTCCGTGCAGGTTTTAACGCAGAAAAGATACGCGTCATCAGTTTCCAGACCGCTTCGGCGGCAACTTCAGAACCTGATTGAGCTGCAATTTTTTGGGGTTCTCCAAACCGTTGATTTTGATCAATTCATCGTAAGAAACACCGTGCGCCTTGGCGATGCTCCACGGGTTGTCCCCTCGTTTAACCACGTAAGTTCGCTGTCCCGGCTCGGCTCCGACCGGCATGGCTTCCGCAGCACCTTTATTCGCAGCAGGGACGGAGGCCGGCGAGGCCACCGGATTTTTCGGCTGTGAAAGGACAGCCGAGGGCCCGCTGCTTTTCTCCAAAGCGCCCCCGGCCGGAACTCCAGCTGGCGCTTTGGCCTGGGCTGGAGCCGGCGTGGGTGCAAAGTTTTTATTCGAGGCATCCCCGGTTTTGGCAGGTGTCTGGACGGGATTCTGGGGTGACGCCGCCTTCTCTGCTGCCTGCATTTTTGATGCGCGCGTGTCCGACATCGCGGCGGGAGGCACCGGCTTCTTCGTCGAGTTTCCCGCAGGCAGCGCTGTCCCATCCGCCTCACGCCGGTGGGACTTGATACTGTGAAAAGCGTAGATCCCACCGACCGCAGCCAAGTGCAAAATCAGCACGACAACAATGGCCGTGGAAAGTTTGGTCGTGGGCTCCTCATCCTCGTCGAAAGCGGAAGGAACCAAACGGGACGCTGTAACGCGAAGGGTTGTTTTTTGTTTGCGCGGTTTTGGCTGCGGCATCAATGCGGCAAGTTTTGTGAACGCGAGTTTCTTCATGAACGGGGTGGCGGGATGGGTTCGGTTTAAGGAGGGTTTTAATCAACAAAAACAATGCGTCGGACGGGTTAAATGCCTTTGGAATCAGATAGTTCCAGCACCAGTTCACGAAACTGATCGCCGCGGTCCGCGTAATTTTTGAACATGTCAAAAGAGGAGGTTCCCGGGCTGAACAAGACCACGTCACCAGGTTGCGCGAGGGTGCGCGCAGTCTCCACGGCATGCCCCAAACTCTCACAAATATGACAGGGAACTGCCCCGCCCCACAGCAGACGGATTCGCTCCGCCATTTCACCTATGAGGACCACGGACCGGCACTTTTGCGCAACCAGTGCAGTAGCCACATCAAATTCAAATCCCTTGTCCTTACCCCCCGCGATCAAAACCACGGGCCTCCGCTGCGCCAACAGCGCCTTTTCCATGGCATCCAAATTCGTCGCCTTTGAGTCGTTGATGTATTCAACATCCCCAACAGAGCGAATCAATTCACACCGGTGGGGTAAGGATCGATACTTCCGAAGCGGATCTCGCATCTGCTCCCAGGAAAGTCCCCATGCATGACCTACGCCAAGCGCCGCCATCAAATTTTCAGCGTTGTGAAGCCCGCGGAT
>JBILWF010000426.1:0-3589 GCA_044370075.1 Chthoniobacteraceae bacterium
TCTTTCGACAACCACGGTTCGCAGTCCCTTTCGCGCCGCAAGCGAGGCTGCCGCGTAGCCTGCGCTGCCTCCTCCGATTACAATCAAATCGTAGTCCCAATTTGACCCTGCCCGGGGCGCGGAAGATAAGTCCATGAATCTGGCGCGGGAATTACAAAATTTGCGGCAGCAGTAAGCCGCACAAATCCGCGATCCGTACGCGTTCCTGTTTCATGGAGTCACGATGGCGCAAAGTGACCGTATCCGTATTTTCCGGTCCATTTTCACCGATGGTATCGAAATCCACTGTGATGCAGAAGGGAGTGCCCGCTTCGTCCTGTCTGCGGTAGCGCCTTCCGATGGCACCGCCATCGTCGTAAAACACGTTCATATGGGGACGGAGTAAATCCCGGATCTCCAGCGCTTTTTTCACCAATTCCGGCTTGTTTTTGAGCAGGGGAAAAATGCCGGCTTTGATTGGTGCGATGCGCGGATGGAAGTGCAGGACGGTGCGTGTCTCCGGTTGACCTTTTTCATTGGCGACCTCTTCCTCTTCAAACGCCTCGCACAAAAGGGCGAGAATTAATCGGTCCACGCCTGCGGAGGGTTCGATGACATGGGGTACGTATTTGGTGTTCGCCTCCTGATCAAAAAACTCCATGGATTTTCCAGAATGTTGCTGGTGCTGGGTGAGGTCGAAGTTCCCGCGGGCTGCAATGCCCTCGAGTTCTTGGGTGCCAAAAGGAAATTTGTAGAGAATGTCCACGGTGGCCCGCGCGTAGTGGGCGAGTTCCTCCGGTTTTTGCCAGTACTCCTCCAGAGAAGATCGTTTGAGGCCTATGGATTCGTACCAGCGGAAACGTTCCTCCACCCAGTACTTATGCCACAGCTGCCAACCCCAGTCTGCTTGAGGTTCACCCAGGGCGCCGGGCTCCGTGTCGCCGCCCAGCGAGGCGACACGGCCGCATTGCGCGAGAACCACCTCGTCCGGTTTGATGAAGAACTCGAGTTCCATCTGTTCAAACTCGCGGGAGCGGAACGTAAAATTGCGGGGTGTCACCTCGTTTCTGAAAGCCTTGCCTATCTGGCAGATGCCGAATGGCACTTTGACACGGCTGGTTTCCAGAACATTTTTGAACTGGGCAAAAATGGCTTGGGCTGTTTCGGGCCGAAGATAGGCCACGTCTTCCTCCGTTGCGGCAGGCCCAACGTAGGTCTTAAACATGAGATTAAAGGGACGCGGTTCGGTGAGCTCGCCACCGCAGTGCGGGCACGGTGTTGAGAGCGCCCCCTCGGCGGATGTGCAACTCCACTGGAAGAAAGCATGCTGCGTTGCACACGCATTCGCGTGGTGCTGTCCCATGCGCGCAAGAACCGCGTCAGGATCCTTCACAACGGCCAGGTTGGGTGCCACGCGCTGACCCTTGCCGCGGGCCCATTTACCGAGCACCTCGAGGTCTCCTTTACCGCCTGCGTAGGCATCGCGCACTGCATCAGCCCACGGGGAAACCTCCAGCATTTCCCACGCCTGATCCGAGCGGATCAGTTTTTTGCAGGAGCGGCACGTGGACATGGGATCGCTGAACGTTTCCACGTGTCCAGAGGCTTTCCAGATTTGCGGGTGCATGATGATTGTAGCCTCCAAGCCCACAATATCATCCCGCATCCGCGTCATGCCTTTCCACCATAACTCTTTGACGTTGCGTTTTAGTTCCGCCCCCAGCGGACCATAATCCCAGAAGCCGTTGAGGCCCCCGTAGATTTCACTGGATTGAAAGATAAAGCCCCTGCGTTTGCACAAGCTGACTATCTTTTCCATTCGACTGACGGAGGCGGCGGTGGACATCGGGATTTGGATGAAGGGAGGGTTGGAGCGCTTCACCAAAAACGGCGAAGCGGTGCGGGAGGCCGAGCGGCTTTCGAAACGAATTATTCGAAGTCGTAAACGACAGCCTTTGAGCAGCAGGGTTTAAAAACCTTCTCGACGAACTCGATATGCAGGGGGTGCACTTGGTAGTCCTGCTCCGCGCTTTTTGAGGGGAAAATCAAGTTGAGTGCCACTTGGTAGCTCTGATCGACAACGGGCCGCGTGCTGGGGGACATGCGCCCCACGTGAAAACTCAAGACACCCGGGATAGGCCGCAAGTACGTCTCGGCTCCTGCAAGAAGTTGCTCTGCGGCATCAGGCACTTCGGGTTTGGCCCAAAAAATAACGACGTGGGAAAACATAAGGCGCAAATCAAAAGCCAACGGGTGGGTGGGAGCAAGAAGGGAACTTTTTCGCAGCGGGTCTCCCGAGCTTCCCTCTTTACAATCGGGCACCTCTTCTTACCGTCTTGATCCCTGCCCCGAGGCTGTTTTTTACGTTCGAGGCGACCGCCCCACCCTAATGCTCCCCTATCACTCGGCCCTCCGTGCTTTCGTGATCGTTGCCACGCATCATCGGCGGGCAATCCCCGCGAATGCGCCGGCCCTCTGCCAGGAATCCGATCCGGAGGGCACGCTGGTGGGGCTATTCGATGCGGTGGATCTGGAGGCCAAGGTGCTCACAAACTGCCCGCTTGGCAAATTGGGCAAGCTCGGGGCGGCCTATCCGGCTCTTGCGCGTAAAAAATCGGGTGTCTGGTACATTGTAATCGGTGTTTCCGGGACAGATCCGCTGAATCAGAAGATCTGGATTCTGGATGTCGAAAATGAGGCGGCGGGAGTTCAGGAGGTTACCTCTGCGGCGCTGGCCGAGCACTGGGATTCCTGTGTGTTGCTCTGCGGGCCGAAGAGGCCTGCATCCGCCGAGCCTGAGTTTGGATTCCGGTGGTTTTTGACGGAAATACTGAACTATCGCAGCCACTTCCGGGACATTGCTCTGGCGTCTGTTGTGGGAAGCCTGCTGTCGTTTGTGACCCCTTTGTTGTTCACGGTGCTGATTGACCGGGTGATCCCCCATCGAACTTACAATTCCCTGTACGTGGTGGTGCTGATTTTTGTGCTCACTGCTTTGTCCGAGGGGTTGTTTGGGTACCTGCGTCAAAATCTGACTTTGCTGACAACCAATCGGATCGATGCCGCGCTTTCTTCGCGCGTTTTTGAGAAGCTCCTCAGGTTGCCGATGTCCTTTTTTGAAAGCATGCCCGCGGGGATCGTTGTGCGAAACCTGCAGCAAACATCGCATATCCGGCAATTTTTAACCGGCAGGCTTTTCCAGCTGCTTCTCGACTCGGTTTCCATGCCGCTCCTGATCATTTTGCTGTGCTGCTACAGCTGGAAGCTGACGACTGTGGTGCTCGGCTTTACGCTGCTCATCACGTGTATCATCGCGTTGATGCTTCCCATCTTCCGAGCGCGCTTGAACGAGCTTTACACGATGGAGGGGCTTCGCCAGTCGCATTCCATCGAGACGGTGCACGGTATTCGCACGGTAAAATCTCTGTGTCTGGAGCCCGCAAAAAAAACCACTTGGGATGAGAAGGTGGTTGCCTCGGTGCGTAAGGCGGGAGGCGTTGCCCAGTTTGGAATCATTGGAGCAACGATCACGGGTTTTTTGGAAAAACTCATGAATGTGTCGGTGTTGAGTATCGGGGCGATGCAGGTTTTTTATGATGAACTCAGCCTC
>JBILWF010000427.1:0-3583 GCA_044370075.1 Chthoniobacteraceae bacterium
ACTGCCTCTAAGATCTCAGGACCTCGCGCCGCTCGACAATCCCATGTCAAATATCAATTCGAGAGCGCCAGCCGAAGACGGGACGGCCGTCTGAGCGGACATCTGTTAAAATTCGCTGTCTGCTCACCGGGCAACTCCGACGAGTTTGGCCAACTGGCATGAATTACAGGCAAGAGACAGGATGTAAAAAATTTTGACGTTTTTGTCTAAAATCACCGGTGGGCGGCAGAGTGTGGAAGGATGGATTCGCACAAACCCAGCGCCACAAACACGCCGCTGACGCATGGACAATTCATGCGCCTGTTCCCGGGTGCTGAGCGTGATCTGTTGCGTCATGTCATGGCGCTGGTGCCGAACGTCAGCGACGCGCGGGATGTCGTGCAGGAGACTGCGATCGCGCTCTGGGAGGCGATTGGGATGTATGATCCGGCGCGGCCCTTTGTGCCGTGGGCCTGCCGTTTTGCCCTGAACGAGGCGCGAATGCATCTGCGCACAGAATCGCGCCGGAGACGCTTCATTGAGGAGGATGTGGCAGCGTTGCTGGCGGAGCGACGACTTGAGCAGCGGAGGAAATTGCTCGCAGCCGGCTGGATGGCAGGGGATTCGGCATGCGGGGAACCCTGGCGAAAACAAGCCGATGGTAAATCCGCCGCGGGGCGGCACCGCCATGGGCATAGCCTGGAGGTTCCCGCTCAAGGATCGCCGCCCTACAACCTTCCGTGCTCTCTTGTCCAACCGCGCACTGGACCTTCAGTTGAGGAATTTGCGTTCAGCCCGTTTTCGCCGCCCTCGACAGCGGAATCGTCCCGTGAGGATCTAATGCCGCGCCTCCGCAAGCCGACCCGCCGGTCATTTTGAATCTACGACCACAATCGTCGCGGCATGTCTCATGGAAGGGCTTTTGATAAGCTTGAAACTTTTGCGGTCCGGGCTGATGACCCGAATCACCGCCGAGAGGCACTCGCTTACATAGATCGTTCCGTCGGCCATTCTTGCGAACCCGGAGGGCCAGTTGAGAAGTTCCTCCTTGGGGCCGTCGATACCGCCGTACTTCCACATGGTGTTTCCAGCCGCATCGACCTCGACGAGGAAGTAGCCTTTGCGGCCGGCTCCGGCACCGCTGGAGATCAGCGTGTTTCCATTTTCGAGTCGCTGGGCGAGATAGGGAAAAGGCACTTCATACTTCCAGACAATTTCTTTGGCGGGATTGACTTCCAGCACCGTGTGCTTGCCTGAGGCGCAGATGAGAATGTTTCCATTTTCGAGCGCACGCACCTGGCGCATGGTGGCCTTGTCGGGGATCTCGTACTTCCAGACCACCTCCTTGGAAGGTGTAACAATCAGCACCGCGTGGGCCCCGTTATCAGCGATCATGGTGTTGCCATTGGCTAGGCGCTGACAGGCCTCGGCGCTCTGCACAACGGGCGCACCGACCTCCCAGACAATCTGCTTGTCAGGAGTGACTTCCTGAACCACGCCGGGATTGATGAGCACATTGCCGTTTGGAAGGAGTTGCACATCGTGGGCGTTCCGGTTGGGAAAATCCCAGAGAGGCGTGCCGTCCTCCTTAAACTTGACCACCTTGCCGTTGTTGTGATCGGCGGCGTAAATATGAACTTCGGCGCGTGCGGCGGTTGCAGCAAGCGAGGCGACAAGAAAAAGTGCGGCGGCTTTGATCATGGGGGGCATTTTGGGCGGAGAAGTTTGTGCTGGCGCCGAGGCTGCGTCGCCGTCCGCAACGCCGCAAGCATTGGATTAGGGGGCGGATGAAGCAGACAAACGGTGCGATTCGGCTGTCATTTAATTAGCACTGTTTTCGGGCGCATGTGTGGACGCTCTCTCCCGAGTGGTATCGATCTCTCTCGGTGTAGGGGAAATGTCCGGGCCTTCCGCGTCGCGCGGGCCTCGGGATCCGGAATACGGCCTCTACATGGAGGGCCTGAGCGTATTCAGGCCGGGTAAAATGAAATCAAGAAACTATTGATGTCCAATTAGATAAAATGGAACCTTGACCGTCCGCGTGTTTGAGCCGTGCCGGGCAGATTCTCCCCGGGTGAAAGGGGTCGAAAATGCTTTTGGCCCCCGCTTCCGCTGCTCCCACGCAGTTTATTCGAGGGCGGGTTCGGCGGACATCTCCATGGTTTTCGCCGGCATAGATTTTGCCCCCTCACGCGCACTGCTCGGAGGGATCAAGTTTACGGATGCAGCCGGCGGGGTTGATATTTCGGCTGTCCTGCGTGGATGCGCACCAGTCCCGCTCATGTTGAGAAGTCACCGCGAGACGGTGCCCGCAGAGAGGAATAAGCGGGTTAATAAGGTTGGAATTTGTTGCGGCGGAAACAACCTTCGGGATCCCAAAGATCTCTTCGCCTACTCCTCAAGAATCCCTGCATGCACGCCCCCCTTTTCGCCCGTCTTCTCGCGCTGGCTTTGATCCCTGTCTCCTTTGCGGCTTCCGCCGCAAACCCGGCCCCGCCGCAGCTCTGGAGCGAGTACGACCCGTCCAAGGGCGACTTCAAAGAGGAGATTGTCCAGCAGGAAACCAAGGACGGCATCCTCAAGCGCAAGGCCTACATCAGCGCCTACGTGCAAGGTGAGGAGGTCCGCGTCTACTGCGAGTACAGCGTTAAGGCCGGCGCCCAAAAAGCCCCCGCCCTGCTCATGGTGCATGGCTCGGGAGGGTTCCCGGCCATAGATGTCTCCTATGTGAAGGATGGCTGGGCGGTGCTCGCCCATGATTACTGCGGAAAGTTTGGCGAACGCCCCCACTACACCCGCTACCCCGAACGCTTCCGCCACGGAAACATGGATGGCAAATCCGGCCAGCGCATCGTCACCACGCTGCCCGACGGGGCCCAAATCACCGACCCCCGGCAAACCTCCGACTACCTCTGGTACGCCCTCCAGAGGCGCGCCCTCAGTTATCTGGAAAGCCAGCCCGAGGTGGACCGCACCCGCATGGGCGCCGTGGGGTATTCCTACGGAGGAACATTAATGTGGAACCTCGCCATGGATTCCAGAATCAAGGCGGTCGCCGCCTACTTCGGGATCGGCTACACCGTCTATTACCGGGACAAACAGGTCTGGATGTACAATCCCGGCGCGCCTGTTCCTGCGAAAACATCCGGCGAGCAGCTGTTCCTTGACTCCCTCGCCCCCGAGGCGCATGTCCCCCATCTCAAGGCCGCCACACTCTTCCTCAACGGCTCCAACGACCACCATGGCGGACATGAACGCGGCCTCGAGAGCTTCAAGCATTTCCCCGCCGGCGTGCCCTGGTCCTTCGCCGTGCAGGCCCGCGGCCATCACAACACGGAAAAAATCGGTCAGGACACGCGACTCTGGCTGGAAAAGCACGTGCTCGGCCACGACGTGTTCTGGCCCGAACAACCCGCTGCCCAACTGCGACTGGACTCCCAGGGAGTGCCGGAACTCTCCGTCCAGCCCGCTTCCCCGGAACGGATCCACGCCGTGGAATTCCACTATGCGCAGAAAAGCCCGGTCAGCTATGCGCGCTCGTGGCGGGACGTTAGTGCCCAGCGCTCGGGGGATGCTTGGAATGCAAAACTCCCCGTGCTCGACG
>JBILWF010000024.1:0-11066 GCA_044370075.1 Chthoniobacteraceae bacterium
AGCGTGCTCTTCTCCGACATTCGCGGGTTTACGACCCTCTCGGAATCGCGCTCGCCCGAGACCCTCGTGTCCCAGCTCAACGAATACTTTCTGCCGATGGTGGACAAGGTGCTCGTCGAGGGCGGGACCCTCCAGAAGTTCATCGGTGACGCCATCATGGCGGTGTGGGGGGATACCCATTCCCTCGGACTGGAGACCGACTGCGCGCACGCGGTTCGCGCGGCTCTGAAAATGCGCACCGCCCTGAGCATGCTCAACGAAGGATGGAAGGGACGGGACGACCGGCTCGAGTTGAGCATTGGCGTCGGGATTAACCACGGAACAGTCGTGGTCGGGGAACTGGGGCACCCGCAGCGTATGGAGTTCACAGTGCTGGGCGACGGGGTCAATCTGGCCGCGCGTTTGGAAAGCGCCACCAAGCAATTTGGATGCGACATTCTGGTGGGTGAAACGGCGGAGGCGCTTACGCGCAACCAGTTTGTGTTCCGCCAGGTGGATCGGGCGGTGTTCAAGGGCAAGACGCAGCCCATCACGGTGTTCACTCCGCTCGGAGAAGTGGGCATGGAGGTGCCTGGTTGGCTTACGCGCTACCAGCAGGCGCTCGAGCTGTATTATGGTCAAAAGTTTGAAGAGGCCAAAGCCCAGATGGAGGTGGTCAACGGGGAACTGGGCGGGGATGATTTTATCTGCAAGATGTACAAAAAACGCTGCGACCACTACTTGAAGGAGCCTCCCGGTGCCGATTGGAACGGAGCGTGGGTGCTCTCGGAGAAGTAAGGGGGCGTTTGGCGGGTTTGGAACAGTCTCCCACCGAGTTATGAAAAAGAGTTCATTATTGCTTCGGCGGGCCGGCCGGCCCGCGTACTGGGCCGCGTGCGTCAGCTTCATGGCGGCCTCTGGCGGAGGGGCGCGCGCTCAGCCACCCCGGGGGGGGGCCGTGCTCCAACAGCAGACGGAGCAAATCAAGCGGGCGGAGGCGCTGAAGCAACCTCCCAAGCCTCCCGCAGAGGAAGGGGAGGCTGCCCCGGAAACGTACCCCGGGGAGTCGGAGGATTTGGGTCCTCAGATGCTTCTGAAAAAGAAAAAGAGACTTAAGCTTTTCGAAGCCAGTCTGGATTCCAGCATAACGTGGACCAGCAATGCGTCCTTCTCTTCATGGAATCCTGCGGGATCGGCGCGGGACACGGCCGTCTGGAATGAGGTGGCTTCCCTGGCATTGGCACCGTCAGCGATCGAGGTGGGATCTGGAAAGCTCTCTCTCCGTACCGGGTACCGGCACGTATTTTCTGTAGCCGATCTTTCCCCTCTGGTGGGGCGTGCCGCCCGCAACGACTTGTCCCTCAACCAAATCCTCAACGTGCAGGTGAGCACGGTCTTTTTGAGCGCGAATTATAATTTCCGCGAAAACTGGAATGCTTCTCTGGGCTTGGATTACACGCGCGTGATGAATGGGAACTTCCAAGGGCAGAAATGGCGCTTTCAGCGCCTCGTGGGGCCCATGAAGTTTTGGAACGAGTCGTACGTCGAGTTTAATCCCACCTGGTCCCTCGCGCGGAGCATTTCCCTCGGCGAAAAACTCGGACTGACGGTGAGTTATTTCGGGGGTTATCATTTTTCACAAACTGACGGCGGAAATTCCCTCGATAAACTCGATTCCGGCGCAAATGTGAGCCTGATGTACATGCCGACTCAAACGTTTCTCATCAGTCCGGGATTGCGGTTCATGTATGGACACTTTACCCGCACCCAATCTGTCACCGATCCGGGTGAACGCCGTCGAACCACCTCCGTCGCTCCGAACCTGAGTTTCATGTGGATGCCGAAACCGTGGATTTCCGCGCGCGCAGGCTTATCGGCGGATTTTTTCCGGTCAAACGACTCGGATCAACCGAGTTATAACAAATACGACGTCTCCTCCGGCTTTACGCTGACCTTCAAATTCTAACGTCACCCCCTCTCCATGCGATCGCTTCTGCCTGCGGCCCAACTGCTTCTCATTGCAGCCGCGGGGATGCCCGCCCGGGCCGGAGACTGGCTCCACTACCGTGGGCCGCATCGCGATGGAATCGCTCTCGAGAAATGGACTCCACCTTCCCGCGGAGCTGCGTTGCGGGAAGCATGGCGGGCGAATGTGGGCGTGGGCACTTCGTCCGTCACCGTTTCCGGCAACCGCCTCTACACCTGCGGCCACTCTGCGGGGCAGGAGATTGTCCAGTGTCTGGACGCGGTTTCGGGCAAACAACTCTGGCGCTTTGCCCATCCCGTTGCCCTCGACCCCAACTTGTTTGAGGGCGGATCCCGTTCCACACCGACGGTGACCAAAGAGGGCGTCTATGTCCTCAGCCATGAGGGGCATCTCCACTGCCTCGATCCCCAGTCCGGTGCCGTCCTCTGGCACAAACATCTCGTGCGCGACTTCGGCGGACGCAAACCGGAGTGGGGTTATTCCGGCGCCCCGTTGGTGGATGGCGAACGGCTCATTTTGGACGCGGGCGGCTCCTCGGGTTCCACCCTTGCACTGAACCGCCTCACGGGAATTCTGATTTGGAAAAGCGGCTCCGAAGCCGCGGGATACGCTTCCCCTGTCATCCTGCCCCTCGAACCGGAGCCCGCACTGGTGCTTTTCAAGGCGGAAGGCCTCGTAGGCTGCAATCCGGAAACTGGAAAACCCCTGTGGAGTTTTCCATGGGAAACCAGCTACCAGATTAACGCTGCCACCCCGCTGCTGGTCGGCAAGGATCGCATCTTCATTTCCTCCGGATACAACACCGGGGCGGCGCTGGTCTCCATCGCCAGCGGCAAGGCGACCCAGATCTGGCGCAATAAAAATCTGCGCGCCCACATCAACTCGCCCGTGCTGTGGGGAGACGCTCTTTTCGGCATCGACGGCAACACGGGCGGCGGAAACCTCGTGTGTCTGAACCCGAACACCGGCGAAAAAAGGTGGGAGGAAAAGAGCGTCAAAGGCGGTGCGCTTATCGCAGCGTCCGGCCTGCTCCTTATCGTCTCCGAGAAGGGGGACCTCGTGGTTGCGGAAGCCTCTGCCGACAGCTTCCGGCAGATTCACCGGCAGGCCGTTCTCAAAAACCGCACCTGGGCACAACCCGTCCTTGCTCACGGCCGCTTGTACCTGCGGGATAACGTGGGGACGCTGGTTTGCCTGGTTCCTTGAGGCCCCGTTCGCGTTGAGTATTGCTCATCCCATGGCATCCGTATCCAAGCGGCCGTTGCACTGGTTCCATCCGGAATTCAACCTGCGCGCCCTTTACGAAAACTGGTGCCGTCCGCCGGACCCCGGTGTATCGGTCCGGGGCATCTGGCAGTCGGAGTGGAGCCTCGATCAAACCCCGCCCGGGTCCGAAGCGCCGGAATCTTTTTTCCGGGGCCGGATTCCCGGGGGCTTCGCTCAAACGCTGTGGGTAGCCAACCAGCGTACGGCGGATTGGCTGCGCGCCCGCGGATATCCCAACGCGCACGCCATCGGGGCGCCCGCGGTCTACCTGCCGCATCCGCTGGTGGAGCGCGTGCCCGGCAGCCTGCTTGTGATGGTGTATGAAACCGAACGCGGTGCCTCGGCTTTTGAGCAGGTGCTGAACGGTCTTCCCGGGATCCTTCAGGCCTCGTCTGCGCGGTTCCGGCAGATCTCCATCTGCCTGCCCCCGCTTTTGTACCGGCGGAGCACGAAATGGATCCGGGCGGTCCGTGGCGCTGGATATCAAGTAATTCCATTTGAGGAGGATCCGTTTGACGAATTTTCGCTCCGGGAGTCCTCTCGCTTGTTTGCCTCCGTGGAGTACGTCGCCGGCAATGCCTCCGGGCACTGGATGGCCCACGCCGCTTTCCGCGGAGCCCGCGTGTTCCTGCTGGATGCCCTGCAGGCCAAGGTTTCCCGCGCGGGAAGCAGTTCCACGCCGGAGGCCGTGTCGGCGTGCGAATCCGTGGATCCCTCCCCGTGGGGTGCCGGGGTGCTGGGCGCGGATGACCGCAAATCTCCCGCGGAGCTCGCAAGGCTTTTCGGCTGGCCTGTTCCCGGCGTCGATGCTGCAGACAGACTGGAGGACCGGCGCCGGATTTTCTCCGAGGAATGGGAAGCCGAGCGGGTTTGCGCGGAAATTACGGCGCATGGAAACTGTGAGGAGGCTCTGGGCGCGTATTCCCGGCTCGCGCGGGAGCGCGAGAACATTTTGCACTACACGCTTGTTTTAAGCGCTTTGTGTATTTTAACCGGCCGTGTCTTGGAGGCCGTCGCAACTCTCGAGAAGGCCGCCGAACGCTTCCCCGGTTCGGCTCCGATTTGGAACAAACTGGGGGCGGCTTATTTTCAGATCGGAAAAACCGCGCAGGCCAAATCCTGCATCGAAAGGGTGCTCCAGAGAGATCCCCAGAATCCGGTCGCCTTACTCAAACTGGGCCAATTTTTGCTGGCATCCGGCCGTCTGGAGCCCGCCACGGGCCCCCTCCGTCAAGCCCTCGCTGTGGCCCGCCAAGCCCCTGCGGAGTTGCTCTGGTCCGGTGCAGCCAACCGGCTTTTTCCCGAGCGCGCTCTGCTGGTTTCCTGTTCCACGGCACCGGAGTCCCGCGTGGAGGAGCTGTTGTTGGTGCGTTCCTACCGCCAGAACCTCTCGGGGGAGGCCGCGCGCGTGGACCTGGATCTTACCTTGGAAAACGCCCGCGGGTTGCCCGAGGTCTACAATGAAAAATTGGAGGCGGCCGCTGCCGCCGGATACGAGTTTGCGGTGTTTGTTCACGATGACGTGTTTATTGAGGAGAGCCGCCTGCTGGAAAAGCTGCAGGAAGCCCGCCGCCGCTTTGGATTTGATCTTATCGGGCTGGCGGGCGGAGTGGCGGGGGGTGGCGAGTCTCCCACGCTGTGGCATTTGATGTGCCCCAAGCCGTCCCAGCGCGGATCGGTGGGGCACTTTCAAATTGAGCAGACTCTCCAGACCGTGAGTGCCTACGGACACTGGCCGGCGCAAGTAACCCTTCTCGACGGGCTTTTTCTGGCAGTGCATGTGCCCACGGCCCTCGCCGTGGGGTGGAGGTTCAACCCTGCATTCACTTTTCATCACTACGACTTGGCCGCCTCGCTTGACGCGGGCTCCCGCGGCATGACCGCGGGGGTTTTTCCCCTCCGCGTCGTGCATGCCTCCGGGGGATTAAAAAGCTTTGACGACCCCGCGTGGAAGGAAAGCGACCGGATATTTCGGCAACTTTACATGCGCTGAGGAAACGCTCCCTTCGCAGCGGATTTTACCCGCTTCCTCCAACTACGAAGCGCACCATTTCCGCCACGCTTCCCGAAGGTGCGCCTCGTAGTCCTGCACAAATCCTTCGCGATGGGTCAACTGCCGCGCCATGCGCTCCCGCAGCGATCCCCGGATCCGCGCAAGGTTATCCCGGTCGGAGGCAAGGGAGACCGCCCGCTGGATAAAATCAGCAGGATCCGAAGCGATCCATTCCTCCAGATCCAGCGCGCGCAGGATCGAAACACCCGCCCGGGCCGAGGGCATTCTTCCCCCCAGCGTGACCGTCGGCACCCCCATCCAGGCTGCGAAAAGGGAGACCGTGAGTCCCGCAAACGGAAAGCAGTCCAGAGCGATGTCCACCCCATGGTGCATCCGCAGGTACGCGTCCCCGGACTGGCGCTGCATACGAAACACCCGCTCCGGAGCGATCCCCGCCTTTATAAAATAATCTTCGAACACGGCTCCATCGGGGACCACCGCACAAAACCTGCTGTTGGGCGCCTGCTGGAGAACCGCAGCCCAGGTCTCCAGAACGGCGGGATGTGTCTTTGCAAAATTGTTGAACGAGCCGAACGTGACATAGCCCGCCTGCAGCGCCGGCAGGGGGGCGACTTCCACGCTCGAATCCGGCGGCTGAAACACGAAGGCCCGCTGCAGGCGCAGCAGAGATTCGGAGTGCACGGCCTCCGTCATCCCCGGAGGATCCATGTCGGCGTCCGTGATACGGTAGTCCATGGATGTCAAACCGGTGGTCTGCTGCATGCCGATCATCGTGACCTGCACCGGCGCTGGTTTGCGCGCAAACATCAGCAGCCGGTTCCCCGCGGAGTGGCAGGACAGATCCACCAGAATGTCGATTTGTTCCCGCTCCAAGCGCTCTGCCAGCGCCTCGTCCGGCAAATGTGCGGCATCGATCCAGTGATCGCAGCTCTTTTTGATTCGCTCGGTGGTCGCATCCCGCCATCCCCCCGTAAAAATTCCGTACACCTCGAACTGGGTCCGGTCGTGCGCGCTCACAATCGGCTCTACAAAATACGACACCGAGTGGGTGCGCAGGTCGGGCGAAACGTACCCGACGCGGAGCCGTTTGTGCGGATCCCGCGCGTTGCCAAAGCGCATTGTGCGCCGCAGCGGCTCTTCAAATCGGACCGAGTAGCAGCGGTGTTTTTCAAAAAACGTCTCCGCAGAAAAATCCGGAATGTGGTTAAGAAGGTGCAGCAGATTGTCGTGGCTCGCCTTGTCGTCGGGATGCATTTCCAGCGCCTTCGAAAAGGCGCGGGCTGCCTCCACGGGCATTCCCAACCCCCAAAAACTTTTGCCGATACTGGTGAAGACCGCTCCCGAGTTTTCCGGTGTTTGCGGCACCCGCACCGCGGTTTCAAGCGCCTCTGAAAAGCGGCCCGTGAGATTTTGGCAGACGGCCAGGTGCAGCAGCGGAAGCGGATCCGCCGTTAATTTCACCGCGTAATCCGCCAGGGTCAGGGCGGCATCCAGTGCTCCGCTCTTTTGCAGAAGGATGCTCAAATTCAAGTACGCCTGCCAGAGCCGGGGGCTGTAGCTGATGGCCCTGCGGTACAGGGTATCTGCGGTCGCCGGATCCCGGTCGCAGACCCGGTTTGCCAAAAGCAGCAACGCCTGCGCGGGGGGCTCAGGCGTGGAGCATGCCGCTTGCAGGGCTTCCGTCGCATCCTCCTCCCACCCCATGCGTTCCCAGGCACGCGCCACCTCCAACCAATCGTTCCCCGACTTCGGACCCTCCCCGGCCCGCTTTTTCCATGCGCGCGCCCGGTCGGCGTCTCCCAGCGCATGCCATATTTCGCACACGAGCACTGCCGTACCCCAACGCCTCTCACCGCCCGCAGGCGGTGTGTCCAACCCCCGTAGCGCATCCGCCAGCTCTGAATCGGATCGGATTCTTTCCACGAGTCGCCCGAGGGCCACAACCGGATCCGGGTCGCTTCGCACCGATTCCAGAAGCGCCCAAAGTCGTTCGGCTTCGGATTTCCTCGCAGGTGGAGAGGTCGGTTCAACGGGATTCCCACGAGCCGCCGGGGCCCCGGTATTTGGTCTCTCCGCGGCGCCCTGCGGCTCAGTTCGGGAGGGGGTGTCTTCCGCGCCGGCAGTGGCCGCGTGCGGTAGCGCCTCGGCGCGCAATCGGCCGAGCATCTGCTCAAAGTGGTGTTCCAATTCACGGGTGTAGCGGGTGGCGTCCGTCCACGCGTTCCGGAACCGGTCGCGCAGCGCCGCGCGAATCTGTGCCAATTCCTGCGGATGTTCCGCCCAGTAGGCGGCTATTCGCACGTATTCTTCCGCATCCGCCGCAGCGAAGGCGCCCAACCCCACGCGGTCCAGCAGCGTGAAGCCTCCACGGGAGGCTGATGTGGGCCCCTTGAGCGTCACGCACGGCACGCCCATCCAAAGCGCATTCATGGTCACCGTAAGTCCGTTGAAGGGAAACGTATCCAGAATGAGGTCCATCCCTTGATGGGCCTCAAGATATTCGTACTCCTGCGTCCGCGGCAAAATCTCGAAGCGCTCGCGAGAAACGTGGCGGGCCTCCATTTTTTCGAGGAAAAACTGGGCCTCCATTGCAACCACGCGCATGCGCGCCTGCGGCAGGCTCAAGAGCACGCGCGCCCAAGCATCGAGGACCTGATCGTTTATCTTTGCCAGATTATTGAAGGAACCAAAGGTGAACGGTTTGCCCTCCAGACAGGGCAGTGGCGAAACCTCCGGCGAGGGGTCCGGCGGGCGAAAACAAATCCCCCCGGACTCCATGCGCACCAGTTCTTCGGTGTGCAGGTGTTCGCTGAAACCCTCCGGATCCATAGTCGGGTCGGTGATCCGGTAATCCATCGCCCGCAGCCCTGTCGTCTGCATGTGCCCAATCATCGTGGCTTGAACCGGCGCGGGCTTTCGGGCGAACACCGGCAGCCGGTTCCGCGCCGTGTGTCCCGACAAGTCGATGAGAATGTCTATCTCATCCTCCCGAATCCGCGCGCAGACCTCCTCGTCGGACCAACGCGAAATTTGGATGAAATGATCGCAGCTTTTTTGAATCCGGGCGGTGACCGCGTCTTCCTTGATGAAGTTGGAGTAACAATAAATCTCAAAGCGGGAGCGGTCGTGGTTTTCCACCACGGGCAGGAAAAAGGAAGTCACCGGATGCTTGCAGAAATCGCCGGAGACATACCCAAGCCGGATCCGTCCCTTCGGCCGCGCCGGGGCGACGGAAAAAATCCCGCAACCCCAAACGGACTCCAGAAGCCTTCCGTATTCGCGGTGAATTTCAAAAAGATCCTCCGGATTGGCGAACGGAAGGTAGTTTGCCGTGTAAATTTTCGGGCTGCGAAAAGTCAGGTTGTCCGGTTCCAGATCAATCGCTTTTTGAAAGCAGGCGAAGGCCTCCGCTGGCCGCCCCAAAATGGACAAACAGCTCGCCGTTAAAAAATGGTGCATGGCCTTGTCCGGGGCCTGCCGCAGCATGATCTCCGCAAACCCGAGCGCGCGCAGCGGTTGATCCACCTCCCGTAGTGCATTCACCAACCGCACCAAATATTCCGGCGAATTGGGACGCAGCGTGTTGAGTTTTATGAGAACGGGAATCGCATCCCGGAATTTCGCCTGCGAACACAGCGCCGTGCTGAGGTTGTTCAAGCACTCCACCCCTTCGGGTTCGATTTCGAGGCTCTTGCGATACGCGTTTTCCGCCGCGGCGTATTCTTTGACCGCCAGCAGGGTGTTCCCAAAATTGTACCACGCATGCGCGTTTTGCGGATTGATCCGCACCGCCGCCGCGTGAAATTCCAAGGCCTCGTCCTTGCGCCCCAAATCGCGCAGCACCGAGCCCGCGCTGGTGATGCTCCGCTCCGAAACGGGCAGGATTTCTATGGCCCGCCGGAAGGCGCTCAAGGCTTCGGGAAGCCGTTTTAAAGCCTGCAGACTGATTCCCAGATTGTGGTGCAAGGACACCTCCATGGAGTGCCGTTGCCGCTGGTGCTGCAGGAATTGCGCCACCTCCCCGTGCGCAAATACGGCCGCCAGCGCCTGGCCGATGAGAACGGCGCTCTGGGCGTCCCACTGCTCCTCCCGTGCAAGCTCCCGCGCAAGCTTCGCCGCCGCCGTACTGTCCCCGGCGAGAAGCAGCTTTTTCAACAAACCCACTCGGGGATCGTGCGCAGTCTCGGGGGCCGCAGAGTTGCCTGATTTGTCATGAGCGGGGGCGTCTCGCATAGTGTCAGTTCCGCTCAAAAATCAGAATGCTCCGGTCCACGGCCGTGGCATGATGCCCCCTCCACTCGAGTCCGAGCGGCTCCGCCCATTGCCGGATTTCGGCCGTTGAGAAACATCGCCCCTCCGTCGAATGCATCAGCAGTGCCGAATACTGCGCCACCGGAAGAGGCCCCGTTTTCTCCGGATTCAGGAACGCGTCATGCACCACCAGAAGTCCGCCCTCCGGCACGGCGCGCGCTGCCTTTTCCAAAAGCGCACGGGCGGTCGCGTCGCTCCAGTCATGCAGCACATTTGAAAGAAGCAGCACATCAAAGCCTTCCGGAAACGCATCTGAAAACATGTCTCCACCTTTCACAGACACCCGGTCTCCGTAGCCTCGGCGCGCGATCGCCCGGTGTGCGATCCGGTCCACCGGAGCCTTTTCAAAGACCGTCACCAGCAGATGCGGGTTGTGTGCAGCGAGGGCGCAGCTGTAAATGCCCGAGCCGCCAGCGATGTCGAGCACCGCGCGGTGTCCGGACAAATCCAGCGCGCGCGCCAGCGCGGGCCCGAGCAGCACCCCGCGGCAGTCCATGGCCGCGGTGAACTGGTCGGCAAACGCCTCGTTTTCCATGGCTTCCGCCCAGGCATTGGCGTGCGCGCTGCTCCAGTTCGCGGTACGATCCGTGCGGAGCACCTCGAGAAACTCGAGCGTTTGCGGGCGTTGCTTCAGCGTGTCGTAGTAAGGTTTGAGGCAAAAGGGCGAGCCCTCCACCAGATGCTCCCGCGCGCGCGCGGTGAGATGAAACACGCCCCCTGCTTGCGTCACCAAGCCGTGTGCGGCGCTCAAGGTCATGAGCACGTCGGCCGGCCGCAACTGCAGGGAAAACTGCGCGCAAATCGCGCCCAGAGTCGATGGGTGCTGTGCCAGCCACGTGTACAGGTTTAAGTGGGACACCGCGGCGGCAAAAAGGTCGGCGGCCATCAAACCATCCCGCATCCGGTAAAGCGGCAGGGGGTCGGTGATGGGGTCCTCAAAGACAAAGGGGGCGGGTTTCATACATTCAAAATCTCGTTCTCGATCGCTGCACGCACGTCTCCGGACGGCGCACGTTCCTTCCCGCGCAGGGGGCCGGACCCGCCGCTCCGGAGAGATTCGCCGCCTTGAAGCCGCGCTTCCAGCGTTTGGCGGTGTTCCTCCAACCCCGCGGCGTCCAGATCCGAGGGAACCGCTGCCGGCGGCAGCATTCGGACGCGCACCCGCGAGAAGGGTTTTGGAATCCGGAAACGATCCCAGCTGCGCAGTTCCCAAAAGGCGCTGTATTCCACGTGCAGCAGCATCACGGGTACGCCCGTTTTTTGGGCCAAAAAAACCAGCCCCGGGCTCATTGCATACACGGGCCCCCGGGGGCCGTCGGGCGTGATAATCACATCGGTGCCCGACGCGAGCGTACTCTGAAGTTCCCGCAGCGCGGCGCCTCCCCTTTTGGAACTTGAGCCCCGCACGGCCCCGATCCCGAACCGGGCCACGAATCGGGAAAGAAAGCCTCCATCGCGGCTGGGGCTGGTGAGCACCGTCAGGGGGCGACGGGCGCGGCAAATCCACTT
>JBILWF010000428.1:0-3579 GCA_044370075.1 Chthoniobacteraceae bacterium
AATGTCCGTTTTGGGATTGGCGGTGCGCGCATGCCGGATGACGCCCTCCATGCCGCGCAGCATCTGTTTGGGCAGTTCGGGGTGATTGGATGCATCGTTGACCGCGGCCTCGACAAAGAGCAAATCCACGGGGCCCTTCGACAGTACGTCCTGCTCGAGCCGGAACGCGTGCGGGACGGATCCCAGCGAACCGATGCCTGCACCGATGAATTCAAACCGGGTTTGTGGGAAACGCTTTTCGAGATACCGCATGACGGGTTCGCGCCAACCGGGCGATGCGGTGATGGATCCGCCCAGAAACGCCACACGGCCCGTTTTGTTTTTCTCAAACTGGTGGCGGGCGTTCTGGAGACCGTCCCTCAACTCGAAGTACTCGCGGCCCTTGGGCAGAGCGTTTGCATCGTACTGGTGAGCCGGCATGCCCGGAGACAGCAGCACCGCCAGGGCGCAGGCGAGGGTTGCATGCAGCGCGTTCGAAGAGAGAAATCGGGTAAAAAAGAAGAGCTTCATGGGGAGATTATTCCGAGCAGGGTGCGTTCGCGACGCGTCCGGGCGTTCGCTGGTGCGCTGAGTGCCGTTTCACCATGATCGGTTTCGGGGGGCGCGGGTACAGCGCAAAGTAGGGTGTAAGGCCGGACGTTGGCTGCGGATGAAGGAGGAGGTTGGTGTCCCGATTGCACGCTGTTTGAGCCGATGAAACACCTCCCGCAGGCAGACTCCGTGGTGGGTGGAAATCTTTCCGGTCCCGTGAGGTGAAATTTTTTCGGCAAAAAAGAACCCGGGAAGCAACGTCATGGCAGAGACATCATGTCCGAGATTTCCAATCCAGAGCGGTACTCCGACTTTTTGCGCCGGTATGCCTCCAGTGAGGCGGCGCTGCATACTTTCGTGCGTTCGTTGGTTCCGTCCCGGCAGATCGCTGCGGAGGTGATGCAGGATGTGATTGTGGTGCTCTGGCAAAAGTTTGAGGAGGCGTTGGATTTTCAGGGATGGGCCTTCGGGGTCGCCAAAAATGTGGCGCTCCATCACTTGCGGCGGCGTTCCCGGGACCGGCACGTTTTTGATGATGCGCTGGTGCAGCGGCTCGCCGAGGACGCTGCGGCGTTTGTCTCCAAACAGGGCAGACACGAGGAGGCGCTGGAGGCTTGTCTCCAAAAGCTTCCCCCGGAGCGGCGGGAGCTAGTTCTTACTGCGTACACCAAGGGGGTTCGGATCGAGGATTTGGCGGTGCAGCGCGGGCAAACTCCCATGGCGCTTTATAAAATTTTGCACCGTATTCGGAAGGCCCTACTGGAGTGTGTTCAGCAGGCTGAAATCCGGGAGGAGCGTGTATGAAAACAGAATGGCATGATCTGATTCAGCGACACTTGGCCGGACTTTTGAGCGATGCGGAAGCTCGCAGGTTCAAAGAGGCGCTCCTGAATCAGAGCGAGGTGAGGCAGTTGTATTTTCAGTATGTGGATCTGGACCTGTCCCTCGCCGCACTCGCGGATTCTGCGGCGGCGGCGAGGCGTGAGGAAGGGACTCCGGTCACATCCGAGGGGGCGGTCATATCCCGGGGTGGTTTGTTTATCCGGGCGATTCTCGGTGCCGCCGCCGTGTTGGCTGTAGGTGCGGGGCTTGGGCTCGAAATTTTTAAAAAAATCGGAACGGACGGCATTGCCCGGATCGTGGAGTCCCGCGGAACGCGCTGGGAGGCGAGTACGCTGCCGACCGAGGAGGGAAGTTCTCTCACGCGGGGGAGGTTGCGTCTGGTCGAGGGCATTGCGAGGATCCGGTTTGCGCGCGGTGCTGAGATTACGCTGGAGGGCCCGGCAGAAATGGAGTTGATCGGCCCCCAGGAGTGCCGTCTTTTTCACGGTTCCTTGCTGGCCCATGTTCCGCAGCGGGCAATTGGGTTCCGCGTTATCACGGCGCGCGCCACACTCATCGACCATGGGACGGATTTTGGAATTGTCGCGGAGGCAAGCGGCCATGCGAGAGTGCAGGTGATGCGGGGGGCCGTGGAGCTGCGGCACAGCAACGGAATGCCCCCCGTGCGGTTGACTTCGCTGCAAATGGCTTCCATCACCCCGGATGCGCTCCTTCCCGGATCGGTGCGCAGTTTGGAGGTGCAGCGCGTGGAGAATTTGCCCCAGGGCATGGCGTTCAGTGCTGAACTCACCACACGCTTTGGGCGGGGTGCGGCTGCTTATGTGGCGGAATCCCGTGCGGAGCAGAACCAGTCGGCGACCCTTCTCTTGATTAAGCATTGCGCGGAGGAGGGATATGGGCGCAAGGCGTTGATGCGATTTGACTTGGGCTCAATTCGCGATGCCGGGGCGTTCATCGCGGCGCGGCTTGTACTGCATTTGGCGCCTTCCGGGTTTGGGTATGCGTCGCAGGGTGATGATGCCCGTATCGGCGTGTACGCTCTCACGAACGATAGCGCGGATGCCTGGGAGGAATCCACGGTGGGTTGGGAGACCCAGCCGGCATTTCATTCCAGTGCCGGCCGGGTGGACGCGGCGCAGACGGTTCGGTTGGGGGAGTTTGTCGTACCACGCGGAGTGCAAAGTGGAGCTGTTGCTTTCGAGAGTGAGGAGTTGCTTGCGCGGGTTAAGGCCGACACCAACCGGTTGCTCACGCTGATTTTTGTGCGTGAAGACCGGATCGAACGCGGCGGGGGACTTGTGCTCGGCATCGTCGGAAACAACCACCCCACCTTGCCCCCGCCCACGCTGCGTCTGCGGTGACCGGCGGAATATTTTTTGAGGAAAACAACACCCCTTTAGAATGCCCATGAAAACAACCCCTTCCCCGTTAAAAATTCCGTCGACCCCGTGCCTCCGTGTGTTTGCGTGGGCTTTGATCTTGTCCGTAGTGATGGGATTTGCGGTGGAAACGCCCCGGCCTTCCGGCACGGGCGATCGCACGAGAGGAGAAAATGCCGCGCCTTACGACGTGGTGGTTTACGGCGGGACTCCGGCGGGACTTGCTGCCGCAATCGCGGCAGCCCGCGAGGGAGCTTCGGCGGTGGTTATTGAGCCGAGCATGCATCTCGGGGGAATGGTCACCGGGGGGCTTTCAAGCACGGACACGGGAAATCCGGCCACGATTGGCGGTTTGGCCCGCGAGTTTTTTACGCGGGCGGATGCGCGGTACCAGGATCCGAGCAAGACGGCGAAACCTTTCGAGTTTTGGAAAAGTGAACCGCACGTAGCCGAAAAAACGTTTCACGAAATGATTGAGGAGGCCGGGGTGAAGGTGGTGCTGGGCCGGCGGTTGGACCGTGTGACGCGCGAGGCAAACCGGATCGTCTCCATCACGACGCACGATGGCTGTGAGTACCGTGGGAAAATGTTTGTGGATGCTGGTTACGAGGGCGATTTGATGGCGCGCGCTGGAGTCGAATACACCGTGGGGCGCGAGGGCCGTGAAGACTTCGGGGAATCGCTGGCGGGATTCCTGCCCGCTCCCTTGAGACCGCGTACCCTCGAGCACATGAGCGCCCCGGGAACCGCCTACACGCACGGGACGCCCTGCGAGTTGCCCGCGCGAGATGCGAGCGGAAAGCTGTTTTGGGGAGTCACGGACAAG
>JBILWF010000429.1:0-3578 GCA_044370075.1 Chthoniobacteraceae bacterium
CAGGGGCGGGGAAGGGGACGACTGGAGAGGCCCTCGCGCAAAGGGTTGAGTGTCGGAGAAGGCGTGGAATTCACAAGAGGTGCAGGGTTATCGGGGCGGCGGGTGGGATTCAACGGCAAAGCCGCGAGGATCGGCCGCGAGGCGTTGGCGGGAGGGCATGCCGTGGGAGCTCAAAAATGCGGCTTCCCGTGAGCAGGCTGTTTGGAAGGAGAAAGTCTGACTGCGGAATTTTTGGGCCGGGAAGCTATCTCGCAACCCACCCAAGGGCGGAGGCCTCTCGGCTTTGATGCGCCGGGTTTATCCGGGGAGAGGAAAACGCTGGGTGAGACGGCGGACGCGCTCGCGCACGGCGTGTAGTTTTTCAATCTCCTGAGTATGAGAAAGCGCCTCGTGGATGAGGTCGGCGATCTCCATCATCTCCTCTTCCTTCATGCCGCGGGTGGTGACTGCCGGCGTGCCGATGCGGATCCCGCCGCCAAGCGTGATTTTCTCGGTATCAAACGGGATGCCGTTCTTGTTGACCGTGATTCCTGCATGGTCGAGGGCTTCTTGGGCGACTTTGCCGTTGAGTCCGTGCGGACGCAGGTCCACCAGCATGACGTGGTTGTCGGTTCCGCCGGAGACGATCCGGTAGCGGTTGTGAGTGAGGCGAGCAGCGAGCGCCTTGGCATTGGAGACGATCTGGGCAGCGTAGGTTTTGAATCCGGGTTGAAGAGCCTCCAGAAAGCATACGGCCTTTGCGGCAACGACGTGTTCGAGAGGGCCGCCCTGGCATCCGGGGAAAACCTGCGAGTCCACTGCTTTGGCGTACTTTGCCTTGCACAGAATAAGGCCGCTGCGCGGGCCGCGCAGGCTCTTGTGGGTGGTGGTGGTTACGAAGTCTGCGAGCGGTACCGGCGAGGGATGCACTCCGCCAGCGACCAAACCTGCGATGTGGGCCATATCCACGAACAGGTATGCGCCGACCGAATCGGCGATGGCACGCATCCTTTCAAAATCGATCAGACGCGGATACGCACTCGCGCCGGCTGTAATCATCTTGGGTTTGACCTCCAAGGCGACTTTGGCGAGGGCGTCGTAATCAATTCGCTCGTCTTGCGCGGAGACCCCATAGTGAACGATCTCGAAAAGACGTCCCGAAAAGTTGGCTTTGTTGCCGTGGGTCAAATGGCCGCCGTGGGAGAGATCCATTGTCAGGAGGCGGTCTCCGGTTTGGAGCACCGAAAAGTAAACGGCCATGTTGGCCTGAGAACCGGAGTGCGGTTGCACGTTGGCGTGCTCGGCGCCGAAGAGTTCCTTGGCTCGGTCGATTGCGAGTTGCTCGACAACATCCACGTTTTCGCAACCGCCGTACCAGCGCTTGCCGGGATAGCCTTCCGCGTATTTGTTGGTGAGACAGGAGCCTTGGGCTTCCATGACTGCGCGGGATGTAAAATTTTCGGAGGCAATCAATTCGATGTTGTCGAATTGGCGCTGCGATTCGGCCCGGATGGCGGCGAAGATTGCGGGATCGGCGTCGGCGAGCGAGGCGGCGGAGGCGGCGCCGGTGCCGAGATGCTCGAGCTTTTCGACGCGCCGTTCGTGGCGGCCGCCTTCGAAGGAAGTGCCCAGAAAGGCGTCAAGGATGCGGGGGGCATTGGCGGCATCCACGTGGCGCGAGCCCAGGCAGAGCACGTTGGCGTCGTTGTGCTGGCGGGCGAGTCGGGCGTCGTCGCCGTTGTCCACCAGGGCAGCGCGCACGTGGGGAAAGCGGTTTGCGGCAATGCTCATGCCAATGCCGCTGGTGCACATCAGAATGCCCATGTCGGCTTTGGCCCCGGATACGGATTGGCACACGCTTTGTGCAAAGTCAGGGTAGTCAACGCTCTCGGACGAGAACGGGCCGAAGTCTTCGACAGCATATCCGCGTTTGGAGAGGTGTTCATGCACCGCGGTTTTGAGTTCCAAGGCACCGTGGTCGGAGCCAATCGCGACACGCAGGGTGCGGCCTTTTGGGGTGGTGGATGCGGTGGGAGTCAGGGTGGATTCGCGCATGGGAGTGGATTCGATGTAGCGCAGCAGCGAGGGAATCGCTTTGCGAAGAGTGTCTCGTGTTTCGATATAGGCGTCGAGTCCCCGTCCGATGGGATCGGGAACCTGCCGGGGAAGGGAGGAGTCAAATTCGCACACCAGATGCGCCTTGCGCGCTGCCTCAGGGAACAACCGCTCGATGGTGTCCCGGTGGCCTGCGGTCATGCAAAAGATGTGGGTGGCTTTTTCCAGGATTTCCCAGGTGACCTGGCGGGCGCGGTGTTTGGTGAGGGGAATCTGGACGCGGCGGCAGGCCTCGACCGCGTACTGGCTTGCGGATTGTCCTTCGAGCGCATGCAACCCGGCGGAACTGACCTCGATGTCTTTGCGGTCCTTGAGGCTGTCCCGGAACAGGGCCTCCGCCATGGGACTGCGGCAACTGTTGCCGGTGCAGACAAACAGGACATGCCGGATGCTGGATTTCGCCGCGGGAACGCTCATGAATGGATCGTCAAAACTACCTTTCCGGACACGGCAAGTCAACGCGACCGGGCGGATACGCGTCCGGGAATCCAGTACGCGGTGAAAAGCGGGGCACAGAGCTGCCCGCGATCTTTGGGCTGTGTCCCCGGCGGGAATTCCCCACCGCGGACTGGTTCCGCCCCCGGGCTGGGGTGCGGGCGCTTTATTTTCCCAGGGGTGCCGTGGGCCGCCCGGGCGTGTCGACCCGGATGCTCCAGAGCGTGCCCCCTGCTGTGATGTAGAGCGTTTGCATGTCGCTGTCCCCAAAAGCGCAATTCGTGACCTCATCGACCGGAACCGGGATGAAATCCAGCAGGCTGCCTTTTTCCGAAAGGACATAAACTCCTCCGGTGTAGGGTTTCGTGGTTTCGTGAGGCGGGTTGGGCTTGTTAAGGCCGGCGGCCACGTAAATGCGGTTTTGCATGTCCATTTTGAGCCCGTCTGGTCCGCGGCTGGTTTTCCAGTCGAAGATCAGCGTGCGGCTTGCGGGATCCGCGCTGCCGTCGGTGCGGAGGTCAAAGCGCCACAGCTTGCGAACGCCGCCCTCCGTGTTGTTGTTGTCGGCTACGTAGAGAAACCTGTCGTCCGGCGAGACCAGAATGCCATTGGGACGGTTTACGGATTCGCGTCCCAAAATGCGCTGGATCTTCCCCGGCCCATCAATGCGGTACACGCCCTCGACTTTTTCGCCGCTTGAGTCGGTTATTTCCATTGTGTCGCGTTTCCCGTAACGCGGATCGGTGAAATAAATCCGCTGTTTGGAGTCCATGCACAGATCGTTGGGAGAGTTAAATTTTTGTCCGTGAAAAGTGGAGGCAAGGACGGTGATGGATCCGTCTTTTTCAGTACGGGTGACCCGCCGGTTTCCGGCCTCTGTGCAGATTAAACGGCCCTGCGGATCCAGCAGCAACCCGTTGGCGCCTTTCACGGGATCGCGGAAAGGTGCGGAGCCTTTCTCCGGTTTGAAGCGCGAGATTTTGTTGTCTCCCACGTAGTAAAGGATACTTCCGGGTCTGTTTGATGCGGGGCACCAAACCGGGCCCTCG
>JBILWF010000431.1:0-3577 GCA_044370075.1 Chthoniobacteraceae bacterium
AAAGTAACGCGCCCCGGCGCGATCCTTCGGGTCACCTCCTCCAAACACCGCCACCACCGCCCGTTTTTCCGGGGGACGCGCCACCCACACCGAGCGCCCAAAAGCATCCCCGCCCGCCAGCTGGACGAATGCAAAGGAACCCGCAGCGACGGGAGCCGTCGTGGTGCGCACCTTGCCCGGAGTCACCGGAGCGCTCCATTCGAGGGGAGGCGCAGTTCGGGCAACAAGCCCCACATTCTCGCCACGAAACTCGGGGTCTGCCTGCAGCTGGAATTTCCACGGAGCATCGGAACTCGCCGTGTGCGGATCCGGCGGCATCCAGTGCAGGGCGACGCGCTGGGCGGGATCGGCAGGCGGCGCCTCGACGGGCACGGCATGCACGCGCAGTTCCTTCGGCCATTGAATTCCGCGCAACCCGGCAAGGGAACTGCCCTCTTGAAAGTCCGAAACCACCCACACCTCTTTCCGGGTGGAATCCGGCAACCCGGCAAGGTGCTCCGCCACGGTGCGCAGCGCCTCGTCCAAACGTGTCGACCGCCAGCCGGGCTCCATCTGCCTGAGGGCATCCTGCACCAGCACCGCCCGATCAGAGAAAGGCGTTTGGCTCCACGCTTCAACCGAAAGAACCGTGCGCGCGGACCGGTCAAACCCCCACAACTCGACCTCGTCGCGGTCGCCGGTTTTTTCCAAGATGCGCGCCGCCGCGCGCCGGGCCCCCTCCATTAATTCACCGCGGCGCATACTCGCGCTGGTATCAACCAAAACGGTAATGCGAGCGGGCAGCCCGCCCTCGGGCGAGTCGGGGGACGCGGACTGAAAATAAGGCCGCGCAAACGCGAGGCAGAGGAAGGCCAGCACGGCAATGCGCGCGAACAAAAGCGCGATGTCCTCCCAGCGCCTGCGGGCCGTGCGTGGCGGCCTCGGGTCCAAAAATTCAACCGCGCTGAAGGCAACGCGCTTTTGAACGCTCATGCGGCGCAGGTGCGCGGCGATGGGCGCGGCAACCGCGAGCAAACCGAGCAAAAACCAGGGTGAGAGAAATTGCATGGGGCCCTTTGTTTAACCCGCTCCCCGGGAATGCGGCCGTTTGCGGGCGACGACCTCCAGCGCGGCACGAAGGACCGGCTCGAAAGCGCCCCCGGTGGACGCCTCGATCAACGCCACCCCCTGGGCCGCGCATTGGGCGGCGACCGCCTCCCGGTGCGCGCGCAGGCGCTGCAGGTATCCCTCGCGCGCGGAGGCGGCGTGCACGTCGAGTTTGCGCGCGCTCTCGAGGTCTTCAAAACGCGTGTCGCCCTCGAATGAAAAGGCGAGTTCCTGCGGGTCGAGCACCTCCCAGCAAACAACCTCGTGGCGTGCCGCACGCAGCTGGCGGAGGGGTTCCGCCCAGGTGGAGGGCGTCGTCAAAAAATCGCTCACCACCACCACCAGTCCCGGACGGCGCATCAGGCGCATGGAGGATTCCAGCGCAAAGCCGAGGCTTGTGGCGGCTCCCGTCGGGGCGGCTTCCAGCAGCGCCCACCAGCGGGCCATTTGGCGGGGGGAATGGCGGATGGGTACGATCTCCCCCGCGTCCGCAGCGAAGCGCAGCAGGCCCACGGGATCACCCTGTTCGTGGAGCAGCGAGGCGAAGGTTCCGGCCAGAGTGCGGGCGTAATCGGCCTTGGAGTGCGCGAGCGATCCAAACGCCATCGAGGCGCTCAAATCCACCACCACCAGACACCCCCAGTCGGATTCCTCTTCGTACTGGCGCACATATGGGCGGTCGGTGCGTGCCATGCGCCGCCAGTCCAGGTGCCGCAAATCGTCCCCGGGCGTGTAGGGGCGGTATTCACTGAACTCCGTGGAATAGCCGCGGCGCGAGCTGCGGTGGATGCCGCGCTGCACGCCCAGCACCAGGCGGCGCACCCGCAATTCGAGCGAGCGCATCGCCATAAGCGTGGGCACATCCATCCACGCGCGCGCCCCTTCGGCTGCGGAGGAGGCGGCGTCGGGCCGCGCCGGCGCGGAATGCCGGGTGCCGCTGCCGGTTGCAGCCGTGCCCCCGCCCTTCCACCACCGTTGGATCCAGCCGGACATGGTCTTTAGCACCTCATGCCTGCAACAGGCGCCCGATGATGTCTTCGACGCGCACCCCGTCGGCTTCCGCTTTGTAGTTGAGCTGGATGCGATGCCGCAGCACCGGCAGGGCCAGCGCGCGCACATCTTCGAGGGTGACATGCGAACGCCCCGCCCAGACCGCGAGCACCTTCGCTCCCAAAATCAAGCACTGCCCGGCGCGCGTTCCCGCGCCCCAGTTCACGTAGCGCTTCACTTCCCCGGGCGCTCCGCCCCCCTGCGGGCGCGATGCAGCCGTGATGCGCACCGCGGCGCGCACGATCTCCTCGGACACTGGCACGGTGCGCACCAACCGCTGAAAAGCCAGCACATCGTCGCTTCCAAAGAGCGCCTCCACCGGTTCTCCCGGAGGCGCGGTGGTGCGCTGGATGACAGCGGCCTCCTCGTCCTCGGGCAGGTAATCAATGATCACATTGAACATGAACCGGTCCAACTGCGCCTCGGGCAGCACGTAGGTGCCCTCCATCTCCACGGGGTTTTGCGTGGCTAGAACAAAAAACGGGCTTGGCAGCGCGTAACGGCGACCGGCCACGGTGACCTGCTTTTCCTGCATCGCTTCCAAGAGCGCCGCCTGCGTTTTGGGCGGGGTGCGGTTGATTTCATCCGCCAAAAGCATTTGTGCAAAAACCGGTCCATGGACGAATTTGAGGGAGCGCCCCTCGGGACCGTCCTGCAAAATCTCCATCCCGGTGATGTCGGCGGGCATCAAATCGGGGGTGAATTGAATTCGGTTGAACTGGAGGCGGAACACCTCGGCGAGCGAACGCACCAGCAGCGTTTTTGCCAACCCGGGAGCGCCGGTAATCAGGCAGTTTCCGCCCGAGAGCATCGCGATGAGTATCTGTTCGATGACGGTTTTCTGGCCGACAACGGCCTTTCCCAGTTCGCGGTGAATGCGCTCTCGCGCGGTAAAAAGGGCTTCGAAGGCGGCGGCAGGATCCATGGAAAAAAGCGGGTGATGGTTTTTTGGGGAAAGTGAAAAGGGGGGCGCTCAGTGGGTCATGACCCAGAAGAGAATGTTGATCATGAGCGGGTAGGCTTTTTTTTCGGAGAACTCGCGGAAGTAATATTCGTTTTCGCCCTCGCGCTCCCAGCCGTCCCCGTTGTCGGTGTTGTGCAGGGCGAGCGCGCACATGCGGCCCTTGTCGTCGAACCAGCCGCGGATGTGCATCTCGCGCGCATCGGGCCGCTCCCAGGTGATGCCGTGAAACTGGCTCTCGGTTCCCAGAGCCACGTTCGGGCACTGGAGATTGAGCGTTTCGGGCAGCTCAAACACGCACCGGAACAGCGGATGCGACCGCGGGATATCCTTCCATGTGCGGTCGGGAAAAATGCGGAGCATCTGGGACTCGAATCCGTCCCACTCGGCCTCTCCCCAGAAATCGTCCACCATCAAAAACCCGCCGTTAAGCAGGTACCGCCGCATCGCGGTGATCTCCTCCTCGCTGAGGATCCAGTC
>JBILWF010000430.1:0-3577 GCA_044370075.1 Chthoniobacteraceae bacterium
GCAAACGGGGGTGCGCCCATGGGCCTTTACGCCCATTTTCAGGACCCCGCGGCGCGCCGGGTGTTCGCCGATTACTACGGGTTCCTGCGAAAGTATGACTCCCTTTTTCGCAACAACGCGCCGCATGCCGAGACCCGCCTGCTCTTCCCCCGCAAAGCCGTCCAGAAAGGCGATGTGTCTTCCGTGGAGGTTTTCAAGGAAACAGGGCGCGACTGGCTCGACGCCCATCTGCTGTTCTCCGTGGAACCCGACGACATCACCCGCAGTCCCCGGGGCAGCCTGTACGCGGGCCGGCCCGTGATCGGCTTCGAGGCGGCAAGCCGTTTCGAGGCTCCCGCCACGGTGCGCGTCTCGGCAAACCGTCCCGCGGCGGGTAGTGAAATTGACCTGCACTTTGTAAACTACAACCGGAGCGAACTACCCCCGTTCAAGGACGGCAAACCCAACCCCGGCAAGGGCACTGCAGACGAACGCCCTGTTGCCTGTGCCGGCGTCGGTGTTGATTTTGCGCTTCCACCGAATTTCAACCCTGGCGCGGTCGAATTCATCACCCCCGAGGCAAGCACGCCCCGGCGCCTGCCGTTTGAAGTTTCCGGTGGGCGTCTGAGGTTTAAGACGCCGGAGTTTTTGGTGTACGGCATTGCGCGTCTGTGTGCGGCGCAGGCGCCCCGGCTCCGGACGGCGGGAATCACCACGGTGTACCACCACAACTCGCACGCGGAGATGCTCTTTGGACGGCTTGTTTGCACGGATACCCTCGACCAAAAGGGAGACACGCCCCCGTTGGAGTTGGTGTCGGTTTTTACCGATCAGGTTCCGCACACCGACATCAGCCGGAAGCTTGCTTCGGCCCCTGCACCGGCGGGCTTTCGCGTGGCGGACACCGTGCCCGAGGCATTGACCCTGGGCACGGGAACACTCGCCGTCGATGCCGTGTTTCTGGTGGCCGAGCATGGCAACTACCCGGAATCCGACACCGGGCAGATTCAGTTGCCCAAACGGAGGCTCTTCGGACAGGTCGTGGATGTTTTCGAGCGGAGCGGGCGCGTGGCGCCGGTGTTTTTTGACAAGCATCTCGCCGATACGTGGGAGGACGCCAAGTGGATCTATGACACGGCAAAGGCGAGAAACATCCCGCTGCTTGCTGGATCCTCCATCCCGCTGTGCTGGCGGTATCCGGCGAGGGATCTGCGCCGAGGCGCCCCGGTGAAGGAAATTGTGGCTCTCAACTACGGGCGCCTGGATTCGTACGGGTTTCACGCTTTGGAGGCGGTGCAAGCCCTTGTGGAGCGGCGAAAGGGCGGCGAGACCGGAGTGCGCTTGGTGCAGTGTTTGAGCGGGGAGGCGGTGTGGGAGGCAGGGGGGCGCGGCCTTTTTGACCGGAGCCTGCTCGATCGCGTGCTCGCGCAGATGGTGGAGCGCCCGCTGCCGAAGGACAAAAACATCGAGGAGTTGCTGCGCAAAAATCCGGTGCTTTTCCACGTGCAGTACACCGATGGATTGCGGGCAAATGTATTTACACTGCCCGGCCTGGCGATTGAGTGGGCGGCCGCCTGGCGTGAGGAGGACACCCGGACGGTGGAAGCCGTGGCGTTCTGCCAGCAGGAGATCCGCCCCTATTTTCATTTTGCGCACCAACTCAGGGAAGCCGCCGCGTTTTTCAACACCCGCGAGTCGCCGTGGCCGGTTGAACGCACGCTCCTCACCACCGGATTGCTGGACGCGCTTCATGTTTCGCGCAGGGATGGCGGGCGCGTGGTGGAGACGCCGCATCTGCAGAGCCTCGCCTACACCTCCGCCTGGAACTGGCATCAGCCTCCGCCTCCCGCCCCGGGCCGCAACGAACCCAAACCCTGATGCGCTCTTCAAACAACCCCAGCGCCATGAAAAAACGGTCTTATCTCGCCCTTCCCGTTTGTCGCCGTTCGAGCGGTTTCGCGTTCCGCCCGTTCCTCGCTGCGCTTGCGTCCGTCTGTGCGGCGCTCGCCGGTTTTCGGAACGCCGCACTCCCCGCGCCCCCTCCCGCGCCCCCCGCGATCGACGTGCCGGCCGCGCTGCGGGCTGTCGCCTCGGGTGTCTCCTCCTCGCGGGTGCGTGGAACGCCGGAGGCCCCGCCGCCCTACCGGGTCGAACCGGCGCTGCCCGGGCATCCCATCCACAGGCTCATCACGTTCCGTTTTGAACCGGGCACCGGCCGCCTTGTGTACGTGCACCAGCCGCCCGGGGCGAAAAACTCGCGCCTGATGCGGTACGACTTCACCACGCGTCTCGCCGAGGTGTTGCTCGACGGTGACGAGTTTATCTACGGCATCGCGTTTCATCCGGAGTACGAGAAAAACGGGTATGTTTACCTGGGGACCAATGGTCCCGTTTCGGCCGCAAAGGAGGGCAAACGCGCCCTTGTGGTTCGGTACACGGTTCCGCGCGAGTCGGGCGTTGCGGTGGATCCCGGGAGTGCGTTGGAAATCATCCACTGGCCCTCCCATGGCCACAACGGAACGGCGCTCGCCTTCGGATCGGATGGTTTTTTTTACGTGACCTCGGGCGATGGAACCGGGGACTCGGACACCGATCTCTCGGGGCAGGGACTGGATCATTTGCGGTCCAAAGTGCTGCGCATTGACGTGGACCATCCCGAGCCGGGAAAGGCCTACGCGGTGCCCGCGGACAATCCCTTTGTTCACAGGGCGGATGTCCGTCCCGAGACCTGGGCCTACGGAATGCGCAACCCGTGGCGCTCGAGTTGGGATGCGCGGCTGCAGCGCCTGTGGGTGGGGCAGAACGGACAGGACCGCGCCGAACAGGTGTACCTCGTGGAGAAGGGTGCCAATTACGGATGGAGTGTCTACGAGGGCAGTCATCCGTTTTACCTCAACCGGGAGCGCGGCCCCGATCCGGTGAGACCTCCAACGCTGGAGCATTTGCACCACGAAGCGCGTTCGCTCACGGGCGGGTGCACCTACACCGGGACGCGCCTTCCCGGTTTGCAGGGCGCCTATGTGTACGGGGACTATGTAACCGGCAAAATCTGGGCCGCCCGCCACGATGGACAGCGGGTGCTGTGGCATCAAAAAATCGCGGAGTCCCGCCTCGGGCTCACGGATTTTGTGACATCCCCCGAGGGAGAACTCTGGATTGCCAATTACCAGTCCACCGCAGAGGGCGGACTTTACCGCCTCGTGACGAATTCTCCCAAACCGGATGCGGCTGTGTTTCCGCATAAACTGAGCGAAACCGGGCTCTTTGAGTCGGTGCGGTCCTACACGCCGAAGGAAACCCTGCTGCCGTATTCGGTGATTGTTCCGGAGTGGGCGGACGGCGCTGTGACGCGGCGTCACATGGGGCTGCCGGCGGGTGGAAGGAAAATTCCGTATTCGGCACAGCGGGGATGGGATGTGCCGGAGGGCTCGGTCGTGCTGCAATCCTTTGCACTGGGCGATCCTGCCTCACCGGACACGCCGCGGCGCTGGATAGAAACCCGTCTTTTGACCCGGCAGGAGGGCGAGTGGACGGGCGTATCCTACCGCTGGAACGCGGCGCAGACCGATGCGGACCTAGTGCCGGAGCAGGGGGCGGA
>JBILWF010000432.1:0-3573 GCA_044370075.1 Chthoniobacteraceae bacterium
TTGCTGTAATGCGGATGCGTCCACGCCCACCAAAACCCGCGCCAGCTCAAGCCCGCGGAAACCTCCGGATAATCCCGGATGTAAATAATGTCGTCCCAGTTCAGAAAACCGTAGTTCAGGCTTTCCCCGAACGCGGCGAACACCAGTGCGACAAGGGCAAGGCTCAGGCTCCACGGCAGGATCCAGCGCGGAATGCGGGGTGGAGGGGGGGAGTCGGCGGGCATGGGTGAAGAGAGGCTCTCCGCGGGGCGCCGGAGATTGGCGGGCGCCGATGGAAACGGCGGGATGTTTTGTTTTCAAGAAGAAGATCTGCTTGAAGGGGTGCGCGCCGGGCTCGCACCGGCGTGGAGTGCTTCGCGCCGCCCGCTGCCCGCTCCGGCACAATCAGGGCTGCGGAAATCGGAATATTTGCTACACTCTCTCTCAGCCCCCTTTGCCATTTTCGCCGTATTTTCCTCCCCGCCCCGCCAAGTTTTTTGTCGTGAACGTCTCTGCCATCTCCATCCGCAACCTTACCAAAGAGTTTGCCATTCCCTTCCGCATGGAGCGGGTGCGGGCCGTGAGCGGGCTCTGCCTGGAAATTCCGCAGGGGGAGGTCTACGGGTTGCTGGGGCCTAACGGCTCGGGAAAGAGCACCGCCATGAAAATCCTGCTCGGACTGGTGGAACCCAGCGCCGGATCCACGGCGATTTTTGGGCGGGATTCCCGGGATGTGGAGAGCCGGGAGAACGTGGGGTTTCTTCCGGAGAACCCTTATTTTTACAAGTATTTGACTGGGCTGGAGACCCTGTTGTTTTTTGGAAAACTGTGCGGTTTCCGGGGGGCGGATTTGAGGGACCGGGCCGTGGCGCTGCTCAAGACGGTGGGACTGGAGTCCGCGGGGGACCGGCGCCTGAGCGGGTATTCGAAGGGGATGCTGCAGCGAATCGGCCTCGGGCAGGCCCTGATGGGGGATCCGCGCCTGCTGGTGCTGGATGAACCGACGGCGGGGGTGGACCCGGCCGGATCGCATGCGATCCGGGATTTGATTCTGATGTTTAAACAGCAGGGAATCACGGTGTTGCTGTGCTCCCACCTGCTGGCCCAGGTGCAGGAAGTGTGCGACCGCGTGGGGATTTTGGACCGCGGCACCCTGGTGGTGGAGGGGCGGGTGGGGGACTTGGTGGGGCGTCCCGAGCAGACCGAGTGGGTTTTGGAGAACGCCTCGGCCGAGCTGCTTTCCGAGCTCGAATTCCTTGCCGCACAAAAGGGGGCGCGGGTAGTGCGGCGCGGGGCGCCGCAGCGGGACCTGGAGGCATTTTTTCTCGAAGTCACCCAATCCCGCTCATGAACGCCCCGGCCGCCACGCGAACGACCACCTTTTTGTTCAACCAACGGGTTTGGGCCATCGGCCAGAACACCTTTGTGGATCTGGTGCGCCAGAAGGTTTTTTACTTCCTGCTCTTGTTCGGATTTCTCGTGATCGGCAGTTCCCTCTTCACCGTGGAGTTCAGTTTTCAGAGCCCCCTGCAGGTTTTGAAGGATGTGGGGCTCGGCGCGATGAGTGTGTTTAGCTGGATGCTGGGTTTGTTGTGCACCGCAATGCTGCTGCCGCGCGATGTGGAAGACCGCACCCTGTACACGATTTTGGCGAAGCCGGTACCCCGGTTTGAGTATCTGAGCGGGAAGCTGCTGGGGGTGTTCCTCATGCTGGTGCTTTCCCTTCTATTGATGGGCGGGTTGTTCGGGGGTGTGCTCGCCATCCGCGAGCAGCAGGAGCTTGCTGAGATTGCCCGGATCACCCCGGCGGAGGAACTGGAGGCTGCGCAGGCGGCGGTGCGCGCTGCGGCCTTCCAGTGGAATCTGCTGCAGGGCATGGTATTGATTTTTATCAAAGCGGCCCTTTGCGCGACACTCACCCTGCTGCTTTCCACCTTTGCCACGTCCAACGTGTTCACGGTGCTCATGTCGGTGGTGATTTATCTCATCGGCCACATTCAGGGCATCGCCCGCGATTACTGGTTGCGTGCGGGGGAGGCCTCCGGTCTGGCCCGCACCGGCGTGGCCATCGTGGCGCTGCTTTTCCCCGACTTGCAGCTCTTTAACGTGGTGGATGAGATCGCCGTCGGCACTCCGATTCCCACCGAGCTTTTCTGGCAAACCACCGGATTCGGACTGCTGTACATGCTGGTGTATTTTCTGGTGGCGCAAGTGGTGTTCGCCTCCAAGGAGCTTTAGGCATGAAACGCATCCTGCTGGCCTTTGGGGCGCTTCTGATATTCGGCGTTTTCAAAAACCCCGCCGAGCAGCACCTCTTGGTGGTGCAACAGGGGGCGGGCTTCCAGCTTGCCCGCCTGGGGGAGGACATCCGCGTCCAACTCGGCCAGATGGGTTTTGTCGCCGCTCTCAGCGGCTTTCGCGCCCTCATGGCGGATCTGCTCTGGATCCGGGCGGGCACCGCCTTTGAGGCCACCGACTGGACGCGCTTGGAGATGTTTCTGCATTCCGCAACCAGGTTGCAGCCCCGGGCGATTGTTTTTTGGGAAATGGCGCACTTTCACATGGCCTATGATGCCGCTACGGCAATGCGGGAGGACACCCAGCGGCAGCCCAGCGAGGCGCTCCGGAGGCGGGCCGAGCGGCAGTACATTGAGATCGGGGAGCGTTTTCTGCAGCAGGGAATCGAGTTCAATCCGGAAAACGCGCGTCTCTACGAGCATCTGGGCAACCTCTACCGGAACCGCCTCCGCGATCATGCCAGAGCGGCGCGGTGTTATGCGGCCTCGGCCGAGAAGCCGGGGGCGATGCAGTACGTGCGCCGGTTTGCCGCGTTTGAGTGGGCCAAGGTGCCCGGTATGGAACAGGAGGCGTACAACCGGTTGCGGGATCTTTATCTGGAGAGCCCCATGAACCATGTCCCCACGCTTCTGCATTACCTCGGGGAGCTGGAGGAAAAATTGGCTGTTCCTGCCCAAGAGCGTGTTTACAGTAAACCGTCACCACCGGACGCCGTGCGGCAGAAGCCTGACGGCGAGAAGGCTGCTGAAGTTCCTTGATCAGGGAGACTTGGTGCCCGGTCCGGTTGGCTCCGTATTTTTGCCACCCCACCCATGCGATACGCGATTTTTGGCGATGTTCATGCCAATTTAGAGGCGCTTGAAGCCGTTCTGGAGGATGCCCAAAACCAGGGGGCAACCCACCATGTTTGCCTCGGGGATTTGGTGGGGTACAATGCCGATCCGGAAACATGCCTCGAACGGGTGCGTGCTCTGGGGTGTCCTATTGTGAAGGGAAACCACGACGAGCAGGCCGCGGAGGCCTCCGATCTGAGCTTCTTCAACCCGCTGGCTGCCATGGCAATCCGATGGACCCGGGGCCGCCTCTCCGACGAGCAGAAGGCGTGGCTGCTCGGGTTGAAGTTTTCGAGGCTGGTCAAAAATTTTACCATCGTGCACGCGACGCTGGATTCGCCCGCAGCGTGGGGGTACGTCCTGAGCGAACTGGATGCCTCGGGCAGCTTCAGCTACCAGCACACCCAGGTGTGTTTCTATGGCCACACACATGTTCCGCGCGCCTTTGTGCGGGAAAACCGGG
>JBILWF010000433.1:0-3569 GCA_044370075.1 Chthoniobacteraceae bacterium
AAGGATTGCTGGGGGATCCTGTATGAGTCGGCGGATTATACTCTCAAGCACAATCACTTCCCTTCGGATTTGAGCTGTGCGATTTATTTGGAGGCGGACGCGGACTGCGCGCCGATTGTTTTTGAACACGGCTTTGGTGTGCAGCCCCAGGAGGGGCTGATGGTGATGTTTCCGGGCATGATGTATCACGAAGTGCCCCACACGCCCGGGCGGCGCGTGGTGGTGTCCATGAACCTGTTTAAAACGATCGGCATGATCCGCTGAGCAGCTGCCAGTTTGGCGGTGCGCGCACTCAAGCGGGCTTTATCCGGGTTTCCCGGGGAATCACACGCGCTTGAAGCCTCTTTCCGATTCCATGTCCCCAGCGGGAAGCGGATCAGCGCGGGCGGCGCAACTCAAACAAGGCCGCGGATCGGTGTGCCTCGGTTGAGCAGGTTCAGCAGGTTGGAGGGCAAGCCCTCCTGGAGACGGACTTTTCCGACGTCCAACAGGGTGTGCATGATGGTGGCAACGAGGTCGGGAATGGTCACCGGTTCGTCGGCCGGTTCGCCGCCGTCTCGGGAAGAGCGGCCGATCACCTGCCCCATGGAGAGGCCGCCCCCGTAAAGCATCAAAGGGGCGAGATTTCCCCAGTGGTCCCGGCCGCCTTTCGCACTGATGCGGGGCGTGCGCCCCATTTCCCCGCAGCACACCAGCAGGATTTTGTCCCGAAGCCCGCGCGCTTCCACATCTTCAATAAACGCGGACACTGCGTGATCAAAGGGACGTCCGACGTACTCCATGCCGGTTGCCATCGGGGCGTTGTTGGGGTCCGCGTGCATATCCCACACAAAACTGGTGGTGACGGTGACAAAGCCCGCACCCCGTTCGCACAGGCGGCGGGCCAGCAGCAGCAGGCGGCCGAGAGTCAGGGCGTTGTCGGCGTAATGCTCGCGGTTTTTCCACTCGGTGCTGATCTTTTGTTTAGGCAGCAGTCGCGAGGTGTCGTAGCGCTCGAGAATGCGGGGATCCTCCTTCGACAGGTCGAAGGCCTCGCTCACCCCGCCCCGGAGTACGTTAAACGCCTTGTCCTGAAGTCCGTTGAGTGAATCGATACCCGCTCCGTAATCGATGCCGCGTTTCCAACGGTCCAGTGTTTGAAGCAGGGTTTGCCGGTCCTCCAGACGGTTCAGGGGAATCCCCAGACGCATGTCCGCCTGGGCGCCCCCGCCGGCGCCCGGAACGAAGGGACGAAATCCCGCCCCCAGCTCACCCGCGGCCGTGACATCGCCAAAGCGCGTGATCTGGGGACCCGCGCTGGCATCGACCGCCTGGGGAACCAGGGTGACATTGGAGGGCATGCCTGTTTGCGGATCCATGGCGCCGGCCACACGACTGTAAATTGAGCCCAGATTGCCGTTCAGCGTATGTTTGCCCGAGATGGTTTTGACGTCGTGCACGCTGTCGCCGGTTACAAATGAGCGCACAATGCTGAATTTGTCGGCCAACTTCGCCAATCGCTCAAAGGTGCTGCCGAAGGTGATTCCCGGCAGGGCGGTGGGAATTTCGCCCGTTACACTCCGGATTTCGGAGGGGGCGTTCATTTTTGGATCGAAGGTCTCAAACTGGGAGGGCCCCCCGTGCATGAATAAAAAAATCACCGACTTGTCGCGAACCCCTTCGGGGCCACCCGCCATGGCGGCTTTGAGAGCCAGTTGATCCGCTAGAGTCAGTCCGCCCAGCGCCAGCGACCCCACGCGCAAAAAATCGCGGCGCGCCAAGCGTTTCCCGGGGGGGCCGTAGTCAGAAAATTGGAGCATGGCAGGGGGGGAATTCTGACAGGGTGATCGGAGCGGGCGCTCTTTCTTAGAGAAGTCCGCGGGAGGCGCGCCCTTCCCCGGAACCGGGTTTTCGCGAATCAGCGCAAATTCATGATTTTCTCGACGCTTGGGGCGATCGCATCGGCCCAGATTTGGTAGCCCTTGGCGCTTAAGTGCAAAAAGTCCGGCATGATCTCCTTGGAGAGGGATCCGTCGGATTCGAGAAATTTGCCCCCGATATCCAGAAAAAACACGTGCTGGTTGTCGTGGAGTCGGGCGATCTGTTTGTTCACCGCGTTGAGTTTGTCGCGTTTGGGGTTGTTCTCGGCTTTTTCCCCGCGCGGAAACACGGCCAGAAGTAAAATTTTGGTGTTTGGGGATTTTTGGCGGATGAATTCGACGATTTTACGGATGCCTGCCGTGATGCCTTCCTCAGAGTCGCTGGCGGAGTTGTTGGTGCCGATCATGAGCACGACGGCCTGGGGGGTGAACCCTTCCAGTTCGCCGTTGGAGATGCGCCAGAGCACGTGCTGGGTGCGGTCTCCGCCGATGCCGAAATTTGCGGGGCTGTATTTGCCGAAAGCGTTTTCCCATACAGCTTTCTGACCTCCCCATCCCGCGGTGATGGAATCCCCCAGGAACAGCAGGCGGGCTTTGTTTTCCTTGGCGATTGCGACGAAGGCTTCGTGGCGGGAAAGAAAAGCCGGGTTGATTTCTCCGTTGGGCCCCATTTTGGGCGCAGCGACATCCGGAGGTTGGGGAGCCGCGGTGGGAGCGGCCGGGGCGTCTTTTTTGGCCTCGGGCGCGGGGGCGGCGGAAGGATTCTGGGCCTGCGCGGTGGACAAGGCACAGGACGCGAGAAGGGCTAAGAGGGGGAGGGAGGAATTCATACTCCTCCCGCGTAAAGGTTTCGGGAGTCTGTGTCGAGCTTTCGCACACCGGCCGCGCCCGAAGCCGGGTGCCCCCGGGGGACTCTGCCCTATCGCCGCTTGAAGAAAGCCTCTGCCGCGTCCGAAGTGTGCCGACAGAGCGCCTCCAAGGGCTCGCCCCGCAGGCGGGCGACGCATTCGGCCGTCAGGCGCGTGTGCGCAGGCTCGCACCGCTTGCCGCGATGGGGCGTGGGGGCGAGGAAAGGACAGTCCGTTTCCAGAAAGAAAGTCCCCGCGGGCAGCCCGGCCGCGGTCTCATGCACAGAGGCGGCGTTTTTGAAGGTCACGATGCCCGTGAAAGAGACAAAAAAGCCGAGCGCAACGACTTCCCGTGCCTGTTCCAGCGAGCCTCCAAAACAGTGAAATACCGCTTTCAACCTTCCGGCGTAGGGGCGCAGAATCCGCAGGGTGTCCTCCCAAGCATCACGCTGGTGCACCACAACGTTCAGTCCGCAACTCTCGGCCAGTTGCAACTGGTGCTCGAAGAAAACCGCCTGCCTTCGGCGGTTTCGCTCCCACTCCGTGCGGGCGTCCCCGTCAGTAGGCGGGGTTTGGTTGCGATGGTAATCCAACCCCGTTTCGCCTATCGCAACCACCGCGGGATGCTCTGCCAAGGCGCGAAGCGGTTCCAAGAAATCATCCGGACTTTCCGGCACGTAGAGGGGATGAATCCCGGCGGAGGCGCTGATTTTTGGAAGCGGCCTCGCGGACTGTTCCCGGGCGGGCGGTGGCGAATCGGCCAGCGCGATGGCGCGCGCGCAACTCTCGAGGGTCGTGCTGATGGTGATGATCCGGGAGACACCGGCTTCCGCGGCGCGCTCGAGCACTTCGTTCAAATCCC
>JBILWF010000434.1:0-3568 GCA_044370075.1 Chthoniobacteraceae bacterium
CTCGCGCAGAGCGGCAAGCGTATCTGCCGTTTCCCCGCTCTGGCTGAGGGCAAACACAAGGGAGTCCTTGGGCATGGGCATGTTGCGGTACCGGAATTCCGAGGCGTACTCCACTTCCGCAGGGAGGTGCGCGAGCTGCTCAAGCAGGTATTCCCCCACCATCGCCGCATGCGCGGCCGTGCCGCATCCGGTCAGCACGATGCGTTCGACAGCCCTCAACTCGGCGTTGGTCATGTTGAGCCCTCCCAGCTTCGCGGTGGCTTCCTCGCGCGAGAGTCGCCCCCGCATGGCGTCCTGAATGGTCTCCGGCTGCTCGTAAATTTCCTTGAGCATGAAATGCGGATAGCTGCCGCGGTCGACGTCCCTTTCGGAAAACTCGACCGCCGAAACCTCGTAGCCACTTTTTCCCCCAAGGAGGGTCGAGATCTCAAAGCCCTCCGCGGAAACACACACGATGTCGTAGTCCTTGAGATACACCACCTCCCGTGTGTGGTTGAAAATCGCGGCGACATCGCTTGCTAAAAAATTCTCGCCCTTGCCCACGCCAAGCACCAGGGGACTTCCCCGGCGGGCGCCGATCAACACCCCCGAGAGGTCGCGGTGAATGAGCGCGATTCCGTAGGTTCCCACCACTTGCTTTAGCGCGAGCCTGAGCGCCTCCACGAGAACTGCAGCCGTCACAGCCTCCTTGTTTTGTACCTGGTGGAGGTGTTTTCCAATCAGATGCGTAAGTACTTCTGTGTCTGTCTGAGAATGAAAAACATGACCTTCCGATATCAGGGACTCGCGCAGCGACGCATAATTTTCAATCACGCCGTTGTGTACCAGCGCCAGCGCACCGGACTGGTCCGTATGCGGATGGGCATTCGCATCCGTAACGGCACCATGGGTGGCCCAGCGTGTGTGGGAAATGCCGATGGACCCGTGCGCGGGGTTTTGGGTCAGCGACTCCGCGAGGTGGGCGATGCGCCCCGTTCGCTTGCGCAACGAAAGCTCCCCATTGTTGATGAGGGCAATTCCCGAACTGTCGTAACCCCGATACTCCAGCCGCCGGAGTCCCTCCAGAAGCAACGGCGTTGCATCTTGTTTTCCGATGTAGCCAACAATTCCGCACATAAAATCGAATTGCACCGTAGGCGGGTGCTCGCCCCCGCACAACTAGGGGTTTTGGGCGGCTGGCGGCGCATCCGCGGTTTTGCTCAGCGCAAATTCGAGCAACTTGGCGCTATCCTCCCAGATGCCCGGTTTGTTCGTGTGCATTACCACCGCAATGGCCTCCCGGCCCGCCCGAGTCGCGGCGCTCGCAAGCACCTGTTGCGCAGGGATGGTGTATCCCGTTTTAACGCCAATACATCCCGGAAACCGGTCGAGCAGACGGTTGTGATTGTCGAGCGTGCGCCGGCCGTAGGTGCCGTTTTCCCAAACCGCGCTTTTGGTGCTGACCAGTTTGCGAAAAACCGGATGGTTCATGGCGGCACGCGTTATCATCGCGAGATCCCGGGGGGTCGTGTAATGCTCCGGGTGATGCAACCCGTGCGGGTTCATAAAATGGGTGTTGGTGCAGCCCAATTCCTGCGCGCGCTCGGTCATTTTTTGGGCGAAGGTCTCCATGGTACCCCCGTTGTCCCGGCCCAGCGCATGCGCCACGTCATTCGCGCTTTTGAGCATCAACCCGTACAGCATTTGCATGCGGGAATACCGCTGCCCCGGACGGATCTCGAGGCTGCTTTCGCCGACGCGCGCATCCTCCTCCGTGACCTCCACCTCCTGATCCAGAGAGCCGTTTTCAATCACCAGCAACGCCGTCATGATCTTGGTGGTGCTCGCCGGAAAAAAACGCGTGTCTGCGTTTTTTTCGTACAGAGCCTGCCCGCTGAGGGCGTCAATCACAATGGCCCCCCGCGCGGCCAGTTGAAACGGGTTATCCTCATCCGGCTCGGGACTTGTCTGCGACTTTCGAATGGAACTGGAGGAGACTGCCCCGCTTTTTCGGGGGGCCGGCTTGGAACGGGGCGCTGATTTGCTGCTCTTGGATTTTTTTGCAGCACGAAGCGGCCGATCCCCTCCGGTGTTTCGGGCAACGGCATGCCGGTCTGCAAAGACAAGCGACCAGCTCAGAAAGAGAAGAAAGGCGTTGCTCCAAAAAACCTTCATGGCAGCGGGAAAACAAAAGGGGACTTCAGGAAATATCGCAAGGCGGATACGCGGCGTTTTAGGGTTGGGTTGGAACAAGCCGCCCATGCACCATCATGGACGTCACCCAGCCGGTGTGCGCGATTACTGCCTCGGCCGCCCGCTGCGTGGGGCCCGTAAATGGAATTGCTATCAGATCGGCAAGGGCGCCGGGCCGGATGCAGCCGAGTTCGTGTTCCATGCGGAGCGCCCGCGCAGGAGCCCGGGTAATGGTATGCAGCAGGTCCTCCGCCGTCAGGCCGGGTTCATTTTCCGAGAGCATCCGCAGTTCCTCCAGCAGGCTCAGGGAGCGGGTGCTCGCCAGACTGTCGGTGCCCGTGCAGAGGTTCATACCCAAGCCCGCCAGCTTGGCGAACGGAAATGGACGATGGTTAAAATACCGGTGGCTTCCGGGGCAATGAACCACGTGAGGGAACTGTTCGCGCCCCACGGTCTCCAGGAGCGAAAAATCGGACGCCTCCAACTCATTGAGGTGCGCAAGGATCCAATCCGGACCAATCGCACTGTTGCGCCACAGCCATCCAAAGGGTGTGTCGTGCCCGCAGTCGTGCATCGGACGGTTGAGAGTGTTGAGAAAATCAAACAGCGGTCCGCGCGCATGCTGGAACATTTCGGACTCCTCCCGGGATTCTGCGACATGAGTGGTCAAGAGCATGTTGTGGCTCGTTGCACACGCGTGTGCCAGACGGTATAAAAGGAGCGAGGCCGTGTAGGGCGCATGTGGATTCAGCCCATACCGGGCCAGCGGGTCCGGTTTACTCTCAAAAAACCGCAACGCCCCGGCAACGACATCTTCGGAGGCGTTCCGATGCCGGATGTCGATCATTTCGTAAAACCACCAGACACGGATAGGCAGCGCCGGCAAGTCATGCATAAGTTCCGGGAAGGCCGCCATGGAGCACACCGTCGTGGTTCCAAACCTTTGAGCCTCCGAGGCACCACGCACGATGGAATCGAGAATATCCGCGGCGGAAAGCTGCCGTTTAATGGAATTAATTTTCTGAACCCACGCCGTGAAGCTTTTAGGAGGTGCAATGGCATTGCGCATGGAGGTGTAGTCCAGATGGCAATGCGCGTTGATGAAGCCGGGCAAAAGAACCGTGTCCCCCAAATCCAAAACGGATTCCCCGGGATTTGCAGACAAATCAGACCCCACCTCGAGAATGCGCTCGCCTCGGACACGGACCGCTCCGTTGTCGACCGGAGGTCCATCGCAGCTCAACAGGGTGCGGGCGCGTATCAGCATGAAACCACCATGACTACTCCAAGCCGGCATCCCCGGGAAAGCCCCGGAAGCGGGTACGGATGCGCCCTTCAGACCGTCCTCTGATAAAGCGCTCGGTGTATGGGAAGTCCCTGCGCCAAAAAGCGCGCC
>JBILWF010000436.1:0-3560 GCA_044370075.1 Chthoniobacteraceae bacterium
TCCACCACATACCCGTGCGCAACCCGGAATTCTAGGAAACCTGACCGACCGGGTTGCGCACGGGTATGTGGTGGATTTTTTGCTGTTTGATTTGGGGTTTGCTCCTGCAAATCCGTGGCCCGCATTCAATGTGGCTGACAGCTGCATCTGCGTGTCCGTGGGGCTTATGCTCATTGCCTCCGTGCGCGAGGAACTGGATCGCCGAAAGGCCGCGCAGCGCGGGTAGTTTTCGGCCGATGCGCTTGGGGCGGCATCCGGGCGGTTCCTGTCAGGCGAGATCCGCGGCGGGTTCCAGCTTTTCCAAGGGGCGCGGTTTGCGGATGCGGGGGCGCAAGACGAGGCTTTCGGTTTGGAGGGCGATCTCTGTCCAGCGCAGCTTGTATTCGAGGGTGGAACCCATGTCGTAGCGGGAGATTTTTTCCTCACAAAGCCACTGGATTTGTTCCCACTGGAGCAGGTTGCCGATGGACTCGCGCTGCCAGTCCGCTGCAAAACTAAACTGCTGCCCGCGGTAGTTGTGGCCGTCCGAACCGCCCATGACAAAACCGATGTCGCGTCCCTCGTGGACGGCGAAGATGGCCCGGGCGAGCCCGCCCTGGGCGAGACGCCGGAACATGAGCTTGTAGAAGTCGCTGCTGGGAGGCTCCGCCATTCCGCATTCCTCGATTCCTTTCCAGCTTTGTTTTTCTATGTGCAGCATGCGTTCGAATGCGGTGTCTGCGGTTGTGGCGCAGGAGGGAATGACACGTTCGAATACGACGGAACGTTCGTTCGCGAGGCGGGAGGCACGTTTGAGGTTGTGGCGGAATTTGGACGAGCGGCGGGAAAGAAATCCGTCCGGGCCGTTGGCAAGGGAGGCACTGCGAAAGACCGTTGAGCGCAGATGATGTATGGTGTGGGAGCGGTCGAACGCGCGGATGACCGCGGCCAGCATGGGAGAGCCCATCACGAGGCCGCTCAGAACCAGGATTGAGTCCCCGATGCCATCAGGGTTTTCGGCGAGCAGTGTGCGCAACAGTTCGATGGAATCGGATCCGAGCAGGGGATTGGCAAACAGCCAGTGCGACTCGACGGGTTCAAGAATGGAGCCGTGCTCGGGATGGATCCAGCTCGCGAGGCTCAGGATGCTGCGGTGGGTGGAACGAATCCAAATTTTGCGGTGGGGTTGGAATGCTTCGTGGAAGGAGAACAACCACTCGCTGCGGCTGCAGAGGGGGTCCTCCGGTGCGTAAACAGCCGACAGTCGATTGAGCGCAGAGGTGGGGCAATCGAGTCCGGCGTAGGGAGATTGCGCGGGAGCACACATGGCATCAGGGACCAACCCGAGTGCTTTCGGAGATTTGGCCTGTCGCGTCCGGGGGGGCATCGGAGCGACAAGAGCAGCTTCCCGAAAGGACGTAACCTTTGGACATGGATTTGATTAACCCTTGAAAACGAAGGTCCCCGGAACGGTACTCCACGGGCCCATACGAAAAGAGCCCTTTTGCGAAGCGTAGTGAGTGGACGCCGGTGCCCTGGAGGATCCGACCATCCTCATCGATCTTGTATTGAAAGGGCGGGGCAACGCTCCCATGGATGAGAATTTTTGTTTTTTCCTCCGAGTTTTTTGCGGGTTTGGGGTCCCCGGCTTCCGCGGAGGCTGGTGCCCACACCGTGCGTGTGGCCCGTCCGTAGATGGCCCCGTCAAACGCGACCGTGTAGCGGTAGGAAATTTTCTCCGTAGAGCCCGCGATGGTTTTGAAGTTTGCCTCTCCGTCAAAAGTGCGGTTGGCGAACATCGCCTTGAGCAGTTGTTCGTCGGAGGGTTGAGCCACTTCGACAAACTGGTAGAGCGCGGGTGCGAAGCTGTACTGGGGGGATTGCTTGACCTGGGCGCTGATCCGGGCCCTTCCGATGCCGGTGGTGTAAAGGATGTTTCCTTCGATGCGAGCGACCCGCGGGTTGGAGGAGGTAAAGACCACGGGGTCGTCCCCCGCGGAGGCGCCCGCCCGCAGGATAACCCCCTTGGGGTGCATGCCCAAATACAGCGTGGGAATTGTTTCAAAAAAACGCATGGTGCGGAGCCCGAGTCCCACGCGGACCAAAGTGGTAGCCGAGGCTGATGCAAACTGGTTGTTGCCCGGTTGCATTGCCGTGATGGTGACCAAACCGGCCCGGTGCATGATTAGTTTGTCATCCTCGCACGAAACCGTTTCCGGATCGGAGCTTGAGAGCGTCACGGGAAGGTGTGAGGACGCCTCCGCGTGAAAGGGAATGGGTTTTGGGTGAAAGAGAACGGGCCCGATCCGATCCACGTGCACCTCCTGGCTCTCAAGCTCAATGAGCGCCATCGAAAACCCCTTTCCCACCGCAATAGAGCGCGCTTTTTTCAGCCCCTGCGGAATGGAGGACTGGCCGGATTCATTGTAGCCCCATCCCAGAAGACCGCCGTCTTTAAGGAGGGCGATGCCGTGCGTGGGGCTTGCTGCGATCGTGCTGCCCTGAGGTAAGCTCCCGGGCGCGCGGAGAGGTTTTTGGCCGAGATCCCCCCAGTCTGCGCGTCGTCCCGCGGAAAGGGTTGCACTACTCCAATCTCCCATTGCCGACACGCCCTGTGCAGGCGGAAGTTCCTCGGGAACGTCGGTTTGCCCGGTAGAATTTTGTCCCCACGCGATTACCCGCCCGTCGTGGAGCAGCGCTAGCGAGTGGTTTCTCCCAGCCGCGACGGCCAGTGCGACGGTTACTTGACGCGGCACCTTGCACTGGCCGAAGTCGTTGCGCCCCCATGCGACGACGGACCCGTCTTTGCGCAGAGCGAGAGAGTGAAAGCCGCCTGCCGCGATGGCCTTGACGTTTTGGAGTCCCTCGGGAGGGGAGGCTTGGCCGGAATGGTTGTCTCCCCAGCCAACCACCGTGCCGTTGTTTCGGAGCGCCAGCGCATGGAAATCTCCGGCAGCGATCGCGGTGACGTTGGCGAGCGTGGGGGGAACGAGCGTTTGCCTTTCGGAATTGTCACCCCAAGCGACCACGCGCGTGACAACTTCTCCGCGTGTAGCGGAAAGGAACACGAGTAGCAGGAGCAGGGGAACAAACGCTTTTTTCGTGAGGAGCATGGGGGATGCCTCGCACACAGGCTATTAAATCAGGGGAGGAAGGCAAATATCATTTATCAGATTGGGGTGCTTGCGGTTTGGAGTCAGTCGAATCCGGGACCACCGGATTATCGGTTACCGTGCACTCCGTGCCGGGGGATGCGCGGGAGCGCAGCAAGCCGTTCAAGAGCAATCCGACACCGGTGCCAGCGGCGAGGCCGAACGGGCCGAAGAGCAGGGCCAGGGCCCCCAGTCGGAGCAGCAAAGAGTCCAGAGGCATGTCCGCGCTTTGGAGGCGCGGGCCTGCCACGGTGAAAAACATGTAGATTTCCGCCAGCAGGGCCCCGAGGAGTCCGCACCATTTTGGAATGGAAAAAGGCTCTTTAGACACGAGACGATTAGTTGTGTGGCAAAGTATTCCACAAGGGAAGTCTAGCTTTACAGTTGAGGAGGGTGCGGCCGAGGGTGTAGTGATAGTCGAAGGCTTCC
>JBILWF010000036.1:0-9739 GCA_044370075.1 Chthoniobacteraceae bacterium
ACATCAGAGTCTGACCCTTATGATTCAGCGCCCCTCTCTGCTGGGACTCCAACCCTCCTTTGGTTTTGGAGACCGCCTCGGCCTGGCGACCCCGGGCCACCTCGCCGCCGCCCGTCATGGCCGACTGCTGCCTCTCTTCGCCCAGCAATCCGTGCGCGAAATGACACGCACCCAACGCACCCCGCAACAGGTGCTCGCCGCCGCAGAACACGGTCTTTCCTCCTGCGGTTACCGCGGCGTCTGGGGCGCCGACGCCGACCACCTCAAAACCCGGGAAGACGTGGAGTCGCTCGCCGAGGCCGGGTTCACTTTCTTCACGATCGACCCCTCCGCCCACGTCCAAAACCATGCGGACCACCTTCAGGGGGACGATCTACTCGCCGCCGCGGGCAAGGCAGCCTCCACGGCCTTTGATTCCCTCGCACAGGTCGAGGATCTGTATACCGGCAAATCCTTTGATTTGGGATCGGGCACCCCACTCGTTTTCAGCGATCGAAGCGCCCTGCTGCGCGCTGTCGTGAAATACGGCGCCGCCATCCATTACGCGGCGCAGATGGCCGAGTGGATCACCGCGGCCCGTCAGGAGAAAGGCGCAGACATCGAAGTATCCGTCGACGAAACCGACTCCCCCACCACCCCCCTCGAACACCTGTTCATCGGTCTTGAATTAAAACGTCGCGGCGTGCACGCGACCTCGTTGGCGCCCCGCTTTATCGGGGAGTTTGAAAAGGGTATCGATTACAAAGGGGACCTCCAGCGCTTTGAAGCCGAACTGCGGGTCCACGCCGCCATCGCGCGCTTCTGCGGCCCATACAAGATCAGCGTGCACAGCGGTTCGGACAAATTCAGCATCTATCCCATCGTGGGCCGGGTGTGCGGCGACCTGCTGCACGTGAAAACTGCCGGCACCAGCTACCTGGAGGCGCTGCGCGTGGTGGCGCGAACCGAGGCGGCGCTTTTCCGCGAAATCGTGGAATATTCGCGTTCCCGTTTTGACACCGACAAGGCCACCTACCACATCTCCGCCACGCTTGCGGACGCCCCCGCGCCGGGAGGCCTCTCGCCGCGCGACGCGGAGGTGGCATACCTCGACGGCGACGCGGGCCGCCAGATCCTGCACGTAACCTTTGGCAGCGTGCTCACGCTCGGACGCACCTCCGCGGGACGGCTCTTTAAAGAGGGAATTCTCGAGACACTGCACCAGCACGCCGACCTGCACAGCGAGGTGCTCGAGAAGCACCTGGGCAAACACATCCGCCTGCTTTCGGAGGGCTAATCCATGCTGCAATCCGCCGTCACCGTTTCCCTCGTACCCGAAGCCTCCGGGGGGCCCTTTGTTTTTTGGAACGGGCTGGAGGACGCCTTTTCGAAAGCGGCCCAGATGGGGTTTGACGCCGTGGAGATCTTTCCCCCGGAGGCGGAGGCCCTCGAGGTGGAAAAAATTCAGGAGCTTTGCCGCGTCTACCGGCTGCGGGTGGCGGCGGTGGGCACCGGGGCGGGCTGGGTCAAACACCGGCTCCACCTCTGCCATCCTGAGGGGGAGGTGCGCACCCGCGCGCGGGCCTTTATCGGCACGCTCATTGCGCGTGCTTCGCGGCTGGGGGCGCCGGCGATCCTCGGCTCCATGCAGGGCCGCGTCGAGGCGGGCGTCTCCAGGGCCCAGGCCCACGATTGGCTGGCAGAAGCCCTGCAGGAGGCCGGAAAAACCGCCCAGCTGCTCGGAACCCACTTCCTCTACGAGCCGCTCAACCGCTACGAAACCAACCTTTTCAACCGCCAGTCCGACGCCGCTGACTTTCTCCTCTCCCGTGCTATCTCCGGCGTGCGCATTCTGGCGGACCTCTTCCACATGAACATCGAGGAACCCGACCTCCCGGGAGCCCTGCGCGAGCTCTCCCGGCACGGGCTGCTGGGCCATATTCACTTTGCCGATTCCAACCGCCAGGCCATGGGCCTCGGACACACTCCCCTCGCCCCGCTGGCGGAAGTGCTTCGCGAAATCGGCTATTCCGGATACCTCTCGGCCGAGGTGTTTCCCCTGCCCGATTCGGAGGCCGCAGCTGCAGTAACCCTCGTTGCCTTCCGCGCGGTGGCATCCGGTTCGCCCCCTCCCGCGCTGCTTCCGGCACTTTAACGCGCCGAACCAACCACAGCGGAGACAGCCCTCCCCACATTCCCCCTTCCGCTCTTCCCTTCGAATCCATCCCACCCGCCGTTTCCATGCTCTACCATACACTGCTTCACCCAAAAATCACGGAGGTGATCGCGCGCGCCGGACACCACGCCAAGATTCTGATCGCCGACGGCAACTACCCGGCCTCCAGCAAAAAAGGCCCGAATGCTGAGGTTGTCAGCCTCGCGCTCAGCCCAGGGGTGGTGAATTGCACACAGGTTTTGCGCACGCTGCTCTCGGCGGTCCCTCTGGACTCCATCCACACCATGGGCATCCCTGCCGACGATCCCTACGCACAGTCAGGCGAGCCCCCGGTGTGGTCTGACTACCGGCGGGAGATTCAGGAGGCGGGCCTCAATCTGCAATTGGAGCCGATCCAAAAGTGGGAGTTTTACGACGCGGTGGCCTCCGCGGACCACGTGTTGACCATCCAGACCGCGGACCAGTCACTGTGGGCAAATGTCCTGCTGGTGATGGGCTGCCGCACCCGCTGAATCCGCAGCGTTCCTTGGCGCGCGGTGTTTCCACCCTCCACCCTCATCCTTTATGCAAAAACGAATTTTGGGAAAAACCGGCCTGAACGTGCCCGTGCTCGCTTTCGGGGCGAGTTCCCTCGGACAGGAATTCCGCCGTGTGACGCTCGATGAAGCGGTCAAAAGCGTCCACGTGGCGCTCGAGTGCGGCCTGAACCTCATCGACACCTCGCCCTTTTACGGGCGCGGCATGAGCGAGGTGCTTTTGGGGGCCGCCCTGCGGGGTGTGCCGCGGGAGGACTACACGCTTTGCACCAAGCTGGGCCGGTATGATTTGCAGCACTTTGATTTCTCTTTCAAACGCGTGCTCGAAAGCATCGATGTAAGCCTGCACCGAATGGGCACCGACCACGTGGACATCCTTCTGGCGCACGACATCGAGTTTGTGGACGTGGAGCAAATCATTGAAGAAACCCTCCCCGCGATGCGCAAGGTGCAGTCGCAGGGCAAGGCCCGTTTCATCGGTGTCTCGGGTTACCCGATGAAGATTTTCCGGCACGTCTTGGAGCGGGAGCCGCTGGATTGCGTGTTGTCCTACAACCAGTATACGCTCCAGAATACGCGGCTTGCAGACGAACTGGTTCCCTATCTGAGGTAAAAGGGGGTGGGAATCCTCAATGCGGGTCCTTTCTCCGCGCGTTTGCTCACAAACGCGCCGCTGCCAGCTTGGCTCAAGGAACCGGAGGAGGTGAAGGCCGCCGCGCGCAAAGCGGCGGAATTATGTGCCTCCCGGGGCGTGGACATCGCCAAACTGGCGCTACAATTCTCTCTTGCCAATGAGGATATCGCCGCGACCATCGCCGGGTCGGCCAATCCGCAGAACATCCGCAACTGGGCCCGGTGGGCGGCCGAGCCGCTAGACTCAGCGTTGCTTGCGGACGTGCAGGCGATTTTTGCTCCGGTTAGAAACATCGGCCACGCGGAAGGCCGTCTTGAAAACAACTAATTTTTGCTCTGCTTACCCCTTATGAAAGCACTCCAGCTGGTCGAACCCAAACAGTGGAAAATCATCGACGCTCCGGAACCGCCGGCCCCGGGCCCGGGCGACGCCGTGGTGCGCGTGCACAACGTGGGAATCTGCGGCACGGACTACTCGGGGTTTCTGGGCAAAATGCCGTTTTACTCGTATCCACGGATTCCGGGCCACGAATTGGGCGTCGAAGTGGTGGCTGTGGGCGAAGGGGTCTCGCAGGTGCGTGTGGGGGATCACTGTTCGGTGGAGCCCTACATCAACTGCCAGCGCTGCTACTCCTGCCGCACCGGACACACGAACTGCTGCGAACACCATCTGACGCTGGGAGTGCACTGCGACGGCGGTCTGCGTCCGTTTTTTGCGATTCCCGCCCGCAAACTGCATGTTTCCCGCAAGCTCACCTTCGAGCAACTTGCGCTGGTCGAAACCCTCGCCATCGGCTGCCACGCCATAAACCGAGGCAATCCACAAGCGGATGAAATGGTGTTGGTTATCGGGGCCGGTCCGATCGGGCTTTCGGTGATTGAGTTCGCAAAACTTTCCGGGGCGCGCACGGTGGTGATGGACACCAACGAGCGGCGACTGGGCTTTGTGCGGGACGCGATGGGCGTGCCGGACACCCTGCTCGCGGGGGATGTGGAGGCCAACATCAAGGCGCTGGAGGCACTCGGCGGCGGCACGCTTCCGCAGGTGGTGGTGGATGCGACCGGGAGCCATCATTCGATGAGCGCGGCGTTACGGTACCTGAGTTTCGCCGGGCGCCTCGTGTACGTGGGCGTGACGCAGGAGGAAATCCGATTCGGCCACCCGCTCATGCACCGGCGCGAACTGAGCGTTCTGGCCAGCCGCAATGCGCTCTCCCCGGATTTCACGCGCATCGTGGGCCTGATCGAGGAGGGCAAGATCAACACCAATACATGGATCACCCACCACGCGGCGCTGGAGGAGGTTCCCGAGGCGTTCCCCCACTGGATGAACCCCGAGAACGGGGTTCTTAAAGCCATCGTGGCCGTTGGCGCCCACTGATCGCAGAAGGCGTTTGCGGATGGCACCGGACAAGGGAGCGCTGCGCGCATACATGCTGGCCCGGTTGCGGGAAAATATCCCGGACCGGGAGTCCCGTTCGCGGGAAATCGAGTCGCAGGTGCTCGCGCTCAAGGAATGGGATGCGGCGCGGACCGTGGCGTTATTCGCCTCCCTGCCCACAGAACCGGACACGGCCGGGTTAATCCAAAACGCGCTGGCTCAGGGAAAGCAGGTGGTTTTGCCGCGGATCTGCGGGCAGGATCTGGAGTGGATTCGCGTGAAGGATTCCGGCGGAACGCGGACGCGTTCCACACGGTTCGCGCAACTGGAGGAACCGGCCGGGGGGGAGCGCATTGCACCGGGGAAACTGGATCTGGTGCTGGTGCCCGGGCTGGCTTTTGGGTTTAAAGGCGAACGACTCGGGCGCGGAGGCGGCTATTACGACCGGGCGCTGGCGGCCCTTCCCGAGCGTGTTGTACGCATCGGGGTGTGTTTTCATTACCAGCTTCATGCGGAGATTCCGCGGGAAACTCATGATCAAGCGGTGCACCGGGTGGTGTCGGACTTGGCAGACAACCTCCCGCGTTGAAAAAGCCGACCCGACCGCGGGGCGCGGAGATCCGCATCCGGCGCCCCGGGGGCCGGTCAGGCCTTTAGATTGGGAACGGGGGTTCCCAATGCATCCGCAAACAGGCGGATGACGACCATTTCGCGCTCTAAAACCTGCCCCTCGTATCCGGCGGCAATGCCGCAAGCGGCCAGCATTTTTTTCTTCAAGCCCGGAGCGCATTGTGCGCAGACATCCAGCGTTTGTCCCAAGGCAAGCATGGATACCTGCTCCTGATAGGGAGGCATCTCCAGCCCCAGCCATTTCCACGCCGCGGCGTAGGCTGCGGACCGGGCCGCGCCGGAGGGCGCGCCTTCGCGACTCATCAGGGAGACCAAACGCTGGGCTTCCTCCCACACCGAGGAGAATTCTTCGAAAACAACCCCGGGAGTTTCCCTCAATCCGAGGCAAATTTGCATCCGCCGCGCGAAGACATGGGCGAAGAGGTACCGCAGAAGGTCCAGATCATCGCCCCGGCGCACCTCCCGGCGGATTTTTCTATTCAAGGAGACGAATTCCTCAAGCGATAACCGCCGCAACAACGGCATCGCCAGATCAAAGAGCAACATCTTCTGCGAAGGCGAGCACCGCGCCAGAGGGCTGTGGAGAACGCCCTCCGGATGGCGGCAAATTTCAAACATCAGCTGCTTGACCCCGTCCCGGGACAGCGTGAGTTGCACCCAATCCGGCCGCAAGGCAGCCCGGTCGATTCTTCCCTGCTCCACGCGGGACCAGGACCAGACCTCGCCCAATGTCTCCAGATTCGTCGCGGAAAAAGCACGCCCTTGGATCACGGGCAAAAGGCCCTTTGCGTATTCCCCTACAACCTCGGCTCTTCCTGCCTCGTCTTCCTCCACACCCGCATTCCAGTCTGGGAAATCCTCCTCCCCGGAAGGCACGTGTATCTCGCTCGCGAGGTATTCCCCGTCCCAATCCGGTTCGAGGGCACGGATCCGGTCGGACACAAGCGGATGCGTTGGGAATGCAGAAGACGCGATCCCCTCTGCGGCCTGGCAGAAAAACAAGTGCGCGGTTTCCACCGCCGTGGGCGCCCTCAAAACGCCCCCGACCCTCAGCCCCCCAATCTTGCGAAGGGCCCGAACCAGAGGACCCCGGCTTCCAAGCAACTCCACCGCCGCCCGGTCGGCAACGAACTCCTGCTCGCGGCAGATGACCCCCTGCAAAAAGCGGCCGAACACGGAAAAAACCGAGCCCAGCAAAATCAAAAAAACGCCGAAAACCGGAAGAGCTTGAACCTCGCCGGATTCCTTGCGGCCGGATCTCCAGCCGGGACGGGAACCTTCCGGGCCCCGGAAGAGCATGCGCCCCACCAAACCGAAAAACAGCAGCCCTTGAACCCACGCCAACAACTGGAAATTAAGCTTCATATGGCCGGTCACCACATGACTGAACTCGTGCGTCAACACAGCGCGGAGTTCTTCCTCGCTCAACCGCTCCACCGCCCCCCGCGTGACGCCCAAAACGGCGCGCGCCGGTTCATCGCCCACGACAAACGCATTGATCGAGTTCTCCCGCTCCAAAAACCACACCTCGGGCAGCGGCAATCCCAAGGCCACCGCCAGATCCTCCACCAAATCCAAAACCCGCCGCTCCACGGGATCCTCCGAACCCGGATGGAGGCGCCGCCCACCCAGTTCTTTTGCAATACCGCCGCCCCCCAGGCGGATGGCGTAGAAGCGCACGATCACGCCCACCACGAGCGCCCCTACCAGCAGGGGGGCCGTCCAAACGAGAGTGCGCGCATGTGCCTCGCCGTCCGCCAGAGAAGCCCCGCTCACCAGCATCACTAGAAAATGAATCGCGGCGATGGACCCCGTGGCGCTCAGAAACAACAGCGTGAAAAGGCCTCCGGCACGCAACCGGGATCGATCCTGAATCACGAAAAGGTCCATCTTTACTCTATCGGCAAATTTTCCCTTTGTTTTAGTGAAAACCCCGACAGCCAGGGCTCGATTTCTCCGGAATCGCACCGTCCCCTTTCGCAAAACCCGAGACGCCCTCCGCCCGATCGCGCAGGAGTGCTCTTTTCCGCGGGGCCTCTTTTGGGTTTACTAGGAGCCGCGCGGACCGTATTTTCCCGCTCCCGATTGCCTCATGGTGTAACGGTAGCACAGCAGATTCTGACTCTGCTTGTCTAGGTTCAAATCCTGGTGAGGCAGCCACTTCCAAATTTCCCTCCAGATTTTCGGGAATCCCGCAAACCCTTTCCCGCGCGGGGCGGTCGGCGGCCTTGACGCCCCTTCCGAAGGGGGAAAATGCCTCCCATACCCTCCCCAAAACGACTGCGGATACACGGAAGGCTCGGGTCCTTACCCCGCCGTGAGCGCCCCCAGACCCCGGGCAACCTCCGCGGCAACCTGATCTGGATCCGGGCCGGAGGCGGAGGCAAACCGGGGCTGCTTCTGCCCCTCCTCGAACAAAAGCGCCTCCAGTCGCAGGTGGCCCTCCGCTTGGGTGCATCGGACACCCACGGGAAGAGTGCAATCTCCGGCAAGCAAACGCTGAAGAGCGCGCTCGGCCTGGATGGCATTCCAGGTCGGAAAATGATTTACCCGGCGCAACAAATCCTGAACATCCTGCCGCGCCTGAAGGCATTGCAATGCAACAGCCCCCTGCCCTATCGCGGGAAACATCCGGTCCGCAAGCGAGGTTACTTCAAAGGTCCACCCCTCAAACTGCAAACGCCCGGATCCCGGGTCAAACCCCAGCCGGTCCAGCCCGGCCTGTGCCAGAAGGATGCCGCCAAAGAGCTCCTGTTCCCCCAGCCTGCGAAGACGCGTTTGCACGTTACCGCGCCATTGCACCACTTGCAAATCGGGCCGCAACCACTCCAACTGCCGCGCCCGGCGCACGCTGCTGGTACCGACCCCTGCGCCGGGGGGCAGCCCGTCGAGCCCGCCAACATGACGCGAGATCAACACATCCGCGGTGGCAGCCCGCTCCAGAACGGCGCCGAGCTCGAGCCCGTTGGGCATGTGCCCGGGCAGGTCCTTGAGACTGTGCACCGCGACGTCAATCCGGCTGCCTAGAAGAGCCTCCTCCAACTCCTTGGTAAAAAGCCCTTTGCCTCCCGCCGGAAGGCTTCGCAAATCCAGGTCGAGTTTCCGGTCACCCTGCGTGACAAAAATCTCCACCCCCACCTCCAGCCCGGGAACCGCCCTGCACAGAGCCGTCCGCGTCAACTCGGTCTGCGCTAGAGCCAGCGCCGAACCCCGCGTGCCTAAAATGAGTTTTTTCATCATAAAATCAGCCTCGAATAGGAGCCCGGCGCCGTTTTGCGCACCCGCAGCGCCGCCGCGCACCAGGCACTCAAATCCCCCGGGGTTCCGCCCCGGGCATCCGCTCCCCGCGGGATGGCGAGACCGGACGAACCGGGAGGGGCCGGCCCGAGTCCATCCAGTGCCCGAACTCACGCACATGGGCGTCTATGAGCTTCTCACACACCGCAATCTCCTTGCGCCGCACCTCCATCGATTCGGAGGCGATTGCCTGCAGGGAATCTATATCGTACAAATAGACCCCGTCCAATGCGTTCACCGCCGGATCAATGTCCCGCGGAACCGCCAGATCAATGCAAAACAGAGGGCGGTGGGGGCGGTGGGGCATCACCGCCTCGAGTTGCGCCCGGCTCAGCACGTGGTGCGGGGCGGCGGTGGACCCTATGAGGATATCAATACACGCAAATTCGCGGGCCCATTCGTCAAAATGGACTGCTTTTCCCCCCATGCGCTCCGCCAGCGCCACGGCACGGTCATGGGAGCGGTTGGCCACGAAAATCGACTTTACGCCACGCGCCTGCATCGCACCGGCGGTGAGTTCGCTCATCTCGCCCGCCCCCAAAATCATGACGCGGCAGGCTGCGAGGTTTCCAAAGATTCGCTCGGCCAGCTCCACGGCGACCGAGCCCACAGAAACGCTTCCCCGGGAGATATTGGTGCGGGAGCGCACCTCCTTGGCGACGTTGAAGGCCCTCTGAAACAGTTTGTTCAAATGCCGGGCCGTGGCCCCCTCAGCTTGCGCACTTTGGTAGGCTTTTTTGACCTGCCCGAGCACCTCCGTCTCCCCAAGCACCATCGAATCCAAACCCGAAACCACGCGGAAAAGGTGGCGCACCCCCTCGGCCGCGGGCCGGCGCACGAAGGCTGCGGGATCCACCGGCATGTTGCGCTGGTTCAGAAAATGCTCGAGGTATTCGAAGCCCGCATCAGCCCGGTCAGCCACCCCGTAAAACTCGACACGGTTGCAGGTAGAAACCACGACGCACTCTGAAATTTGCGAGCCCACCGCAACCTCCTTCGCAAAAATTCCCGCCCGGGAATCGGGAATTGCAAACCGCTCGCGGAGTTCAACCGGAGCGGTGTGATGGCTCAGACCGAGGCAGAAGATCTCCATAAGATCAGCTTCTT
>JBILWF010000437.1:0-3542 GCA_044370075.1 Chthoniobacteraceae bacterium
CGTGTAATGGTCGGTGTGACTGAAGGCTGCCTCAATGATGGCGTCCCGCTGCGCGGTCCTTCTGAGCCCGCTGGCCTGAATAAATTCGTAAATCCGATCGCGAACAGCCGACTCCATGCACTGTACCCTACCCTGCCGCGGGGGAGGGGTCAAATTCCCTCCGCTTTCGGGAGTTGGTGGCCGAGCCGGCCGGTTCCGGCTCCAATAAAAGCCGCACCAGATCATCCCACACCAGAATTCCCGCCGTCTCCCCGCGCATGCCCACCACCACCGCCATGGGCAGGCGCGCGGCGCGCAGTTTGCGTAAAAGGCTGTAGGCGGACTCATGCAGGCGCGCCTTCAGAATGCGCCTCTGGAAAAACTCCACCTTCCCGTGCCACTGCCCCCGGATGGCCAGTTCGTGCAAGTCCAGAATACCGCAGATCTCTCCGTTCTCGGCCTGAACCGGGAGCCGGTCCACCTGATGGGCGCGGGCAATCTGGCGGGCCTCGGCGAGGGAGGCGCTTGCAGACACCATCCCTGTTTTTTCGAGGGGAACGAGGGCTTGTCCCGCGGTAAGGGCGCGAAAATCCACCACCGCGTGGATGATGTGTCGCTCTCCGGCGCTGATGGCCCCCTCCTTTTCGGATTGGAAGGTGAGGTATTTAAAATCCTCTCGACCAGCGAAGAGCTTGAGCCGCTGGGCAGGGCGGCGGAGAAACACCGGCCGGGTCAGGCGGCTTCCGAGTGCATGCAGGGGCGAGAGCAGGAGGTCCGCCAGGCGCAGAGGGCCCGAGAGCGTGGCCAGCGCGGAGTACGGAAACCGTCGGAAGAGCGACTTGGGCAGCATCTCCAGCCCCAGCAACCAAACGGGCAGGGCCACCGCCAGAGTCAGCCCGTAGCCTGCGGTCCCAAACTGATCCACGGCCATCTTCAGTCCGAGGCTGAGCGCGCAGATGTTCAGCAGGTTGGTAACAATCAGCACGCTCACCAGAGATCGCTCCGGGTCCGCCAACAACCCGTTGAGACGGAGTGCGGCGGGATCCTTCAATTTGAGACGGTGCCGGTGGCGGATCCGGTTGAGCGACAACAGTCCGGCCTCAATCCCCGAGAAAAAAAAGGAAACCAGAAGGCATCCGGATATGGCGAACCAGCTGTGCATGTGGGAGGAGTCGAAAAGGAGCCGTTTTTTTGGAAGATGCGCGCCTAGTCCTCCCCGCAAGCATCCGCAGGGACGAGTTCAACGAGCACCTCCTCGACCCGCTTGCGCGAGGTGCGGCGCACGGTGATCCGGAGCGGCCCGTGGTGCAGGACGGTGCCCGGTCGGGGCATTTGGCCGTGCAGGGTGAAGGCGAGACCGCCGATGGTTTCGATTCCGGCAGCGTCCACGTTGGTTTCCAGAGCCTCGGCCAGATCTTCGAGCCGGGCATTGCCGCTTGCCACGAGGATGCCGCTTCCGAGCGGCTCGATGTAGAGCTCGCGTTCACCCCCGGGCAGGGCATCGGCGAGTACTTCCTCCACCAGATCGGCCCGGGTAATCACGCCCTCGGTGCCGCCATGCTCGTCCACGACAATTGCCAGCGACTGCGGGTTGCGCAGGAAGGCGCGCAGCAAATCGAGTGCATTCATACTTTCGGGCACAAACGAAGGCGGGATCAGCGTTTCGGTGTAATGGACCGCCGGGTTCTCCAGAAAAAGGCGCACCTCCAAAATGCCCAGAATTTCATCCGGAGTCCGGCCGTAGACGGGCACCCTCCGATACCGGCAGCTGCGCAGGCGAATCTGAGCTTCCTCGCCCGAAAGATCGTCCGGCAGGCAGACCGCGTCGACGCGCGGGGTCATGCAGTCGCGCACCCGCTTGTTTCCAAGCCGGAGGATTTCCTGAATGATGGCTGACTCGCTCGGGTGCAAAGCACCCTCTTCTGCACCGAGTTCCACGAGTGTTTCCATTTCCTCTTCCCCGAGCGAAGTGCCGCCCGATGGATGGCTGCGGGTTACCATTTTGGCAAAGCGGTCGCTGAGGCGGTGCAGGCTCAGCGCGGGCTTTTCCAGCCAGCGCACCAGCGTGGGGAGGATTTTAACGGCGGGCCTGATGAGTCGGTAGGGGTTGATCAGTGCGGCGATCTTTGGAAGCAGATCACACAGGAAAACAACCAGGCCCAAGAGAAGCAGGGCCTGTGCCCAGAAGGTCAGGGCGTTGCCCTCCCGTTGCCGTAACAGGTAGTGGCAGAGTATGATCAGCGGGACGTTCAGGCACACGTCCACGAGCAGAATCACCCCGAGTAAACGGCGCGGACTGGACAGAAGCGCCGAGAGCGTCTCCGCGTAGCGCGTTCGTTTACGGCGCAGTCGCTCCAGTTCATGGGTTTGAAGCGAGAAAAGGGCCGTCTCAAAAGCGGAGAACAGCGCCGATCCCCCCGCGAGAACCGCGGCCAGAGGGCCGAGCAGGTACGGAGAGTCAGCGTTCATGCGGAAGCCCGGGACGGGTGGTTCCGTCCGGGGCCGGGGGCGGTCGGGACATCCTTCCGGCGGGGGGCCGGGCGGAAGCCCGCGAGCTGGGAGCGCTGGTCTTTCACGCTGTGGAAAGTCTAGGATGGGAATCCGGAGCTGCGAATGAAAAAAAACCAACGCCTCACGCTTTGGTTGGAGTCATGGAGGCTGGATTCGGAAACGGATCTGCCCCCGGAACTTTGCGCTTTCGTCGCCCTTTTCAACGAGGGCTCTTACTACGAGGCGCATGATGTCCTCGAGCACCTCTGGTTGCGATGCACGGACGAGCGGCGGAGTTTTTTGCAGGCGCTCATCCAGCTGGCTGGAGCCTTCGTGCATTTTCAAAAACACCGTCTCCATCCCGCGCATCCGACCCACGGGCGCCGGCTGTCTCCGGGGGCGCGGTTGCTCGAACTCGCCACCCGGCGCATGGCTCCATACGGCAGCCGCTATCTCAATCTGGACGTGAGCTGCCTGATAGAGTCGTGCACACGGTGGAAACAGCTGGCGCATGATGCAGTAAACCCTCTCGAGTATGCTCCTGCGCCCCGCCTTGCCGGCAGCGACGTCGCCTTCCCCTCGGAACCCGCCACCATGCGCGCACCCCGGATCCAGTTTGGTCGCGACGCAAACCCGCAGGATTTGCCCGATTCCGCCTTGTGAAGGATTGTGACTCCATACCGAGTGCCTCGGTGCCCCCGTGGCGCACTGATGTCCTCCGCGATCGGCGCGCCATACTCGCGCTGGAAACCGCCTACCACGCGTTGTTTGAAGCCCTGCCCGAACCCAACCCCTTCCTTGCTCCCGAGTGGGTCTACGCTTGGTTAAATACTCTGGGAAGCCGATTTGTACCGTGTTTTTTGGTGTGCTTTGAGGGGGATTTGTTGCGCGGGGTATGGCCGTTTTTTGAGCAACCGGTGCCCGCCCTCCCTCCTCTGCTGCTCCCGGTGGGGGCGCAGGTGGCCGATCTGTTTGATCCTGTTGGGGATTCCCGTGCCGCCGCGCTTTTATCGACGGAGCTGGCGAGTTTAAGCGGCCGATATCTGGCGGTTTGGCTGCCACTGCTCAGCGAT
>JBILWF010000550.1:0-2969 GCA_044370075.1 Chthoniobacteraceae bacterium
TCGATTTCGACCACAGAAGGGTTGCGGCCCTGGGTGCTGTTCTGACCCCACCCCGCGGGCTGGACACTGAGGGGCAGTAGAATGGCGCAGGCCTGAACCACCAGGATAAGGGAGCGAGTTTTCATACGAAGTCAGCCAACACCCTACTGGGCCTCAGCAAACTCTGCATCCAAGGGAGGCGCTCTTGGCCAGTCAAGAGAGCTTTCGTCAAAACCTTGTGCACTCCGAGGGGGGCGCCGCGCCGCTTAACGCAAGGTAGCCTGCAGGGTGCCGCCGGAGATTTCCACCTTGGAAATTTTTCGCACAAACCGCTCCAGCGCCTCGAGGCCCTTTTTTCCCCCGCCGCTCAATTCCATGAGGTTCAATCCCCCGCCTTGGAGCATGTCCCGGGGAACGTCCAGATCGCCCATTTTAGCGGACTCCACATAGACCTGCACCGCCCCGTCCGGCGTGTTCCGGAATTTGGCGAGGAGATGCCCGTTGATGTATTTGCCGGGGTATTCCTTGAAGAGGATGCGGGGCACGGGGAAACTCACGTCGCAGCGGACATGATCCTGCTCTATGGAAATGAAGACTTTGTCCTGAAAAGGTTTCCAGTCTTCGCCGGGCTGGGCGGAGAGGACCGCCTGCAGTTCCTGCCCGCGCAGGACGAGGGCGGCGCCGGGCTGATCTTTTTCCACGGCCTGGATGAAGTCGCGGATCCGAGCCTGGGCATCCTCGATTTGGTCGGGAGTCAGCGCGAGGGTGGGAAGCGAGACTGGCGCGGGCTGGGAGACTTGGGTGATGATTTTGTCGCTGGCTAGGCGCATGGCGAAGAAGCCGCCACCGAGCACAATCAGCCCGAGAGCGAGGAGTACGGCGAGGAGAGGGAGAAGACATCCGCCTCGTTTGGGTGCGGACTGATGCGCTTCATTGAGTGTTGAATTCATAAGAACGAACAGGAGATGGCCCTGCGGGATGCACGTAGCCCGGCTTGATCGAGGGTGCGGGTCCGAGTACTCCGAAGAAGAACGCGGGCGTCCCGCGAGACAATCGCGCAGCGCATTCCGCGGGAAGTATCTAGTGCCTAGGGCGTTCCAGCAACGGGCGTTGTGGGCGTTGTGGGCGTTGTGGGCGTTGTTTCGACAGGGGTGACGTCAGCGCGGATAGCTTCCAAGCGGGAGGGGAAGGCGCCGGATACAGGACGGCGGTTGCCCAGAACGTTGGTGAGGGTTTCTCCGGTATCGCCACGGATGAGGAACCCGTACCCGGAGTTAAGTCCTCCCTGAAGAGCCACCCCGTAGATACGGGTGGACACCCCGGAGCGCGTGGCGTAGTGCGCCCCCGAGAAACGTTGGTCGGCATCCACAAACGTGCCCGAGAAAAGGCCGGCTTTCCGCGGATCGGAAACGGCGGACACCCGGACGCGGGAGACGGTGTTTGGGGAGTTTTGCCCCTTCTCAGGCAGCTTGAACAAGTTGTCCGTGCCGACCACGAAGTTGCCGATCCCGGTAGGTTTGGGGTACTTGCCGGAAGAGTAGAAGACTACGGACATGGGCTCGGTACCGGCGGTGAACATGTTGACACCGGAGGAGGAGGAACCGGAGGTGCCCCCGGAGATGGAACCGTCACTGGGGGTGGTGTTGAACACATACCCTTCGACACGGTTGGCGGTGTAGTCCAGATCCCCGACGTTCTGCAGAGAGCGGTTGACGAGGCCGAAGGATCCATCGAGGCGTTCTTCGCCAAAGACCAGTGAGCCCAGCAACGAGCTGAAGGGATCGCGTGCATCCCCGGAGGAGTAAATGGGGAGGACGCGGTTGAAGTGCCGCCGCTGGACGGCCTCCGCCATGGCGGCGACGGCGACATCGCCCTGGAGATAGTCAAATTCTCCCAGGCCGACTTTGGCTTCGTCCGCAATCTCGAAGAGCTGGCCCGCGACACCGTTAAAGGTGTAGGAGGCTCCGTTTCCGAGGAATCCGTACACCTCACAACGGCCGTTATCGTAGAGGTTTACGGATAGCACGCCACCGAGACCCAGAGCAGAAACGCCCTCGGAGGAGGCTTCGGGCAGGGATCGCTCGATGGCAGCGGTGTACTGTACCTTGTTCTGGGATACAGAAGGCCCGAGGGCGGCGGCCGCCTTACTAAAGAGGCGGTTGCCGGGGACTAAGAGCGTTGTGGTGCTGGCGGTGGTGCCCGCACCCGCAACCGGGGAAGCGGGATTCAAAAGGGTAACTCCCGAGAGGCGCAGCATGAGGCGGCGTCCCGAGACGTTGCCGCTGGTGTCCGAACTCAAGCCGCCGTACCATGTGACGCCTCCGGACCACGTTTCGCCGCGCCGGCTGCGCACGGAGAAAGCCCCCCGCAGAACCCACTCCGACTGGGGAGTGACATCCATCCAGTAAGGGGCCGCGGTGGAGTCGGCGCTTTCGAGCAAGGCGAGGGAGACCTTCATCCCGATGTTGGCCGGGATAAGTACGATGCGTTCATAATCTTCGAGGTTTCCGATGGTTTGCTCGATGCCGTCCTGACCGCGGGCTTTTACGATAACGGCCCCCTCTTCGAGACTGGCTGCGTCGGCGGCGCTACCGGTTTGGACATAATCGATGCGCACCCGGGAATCGAGCGGGGAGACAGGGCTGACGACCATGCCGAGGGTGGCGGCGCGGCTCCATTCGAGGGTAGAGACCAGCGGGTAGCTGTCGCCATCCACCCAGATTCTGCCTGAGAGGGCTCCGATGTCCGAGAGCGTGGCGCGGAAGAGGCCCCGGACCTTGGAAGCGTCCGCCTGATAGACGGCGTCGGGATTCTCGACAGTCACAAAACCGGAGTAGCCGCCGGCAAATCCGGTTCCAATGATGGGCCGGATGTCCACGTGTTCCGAGGGGGTGATGTACATGCCGGAGGTGGGCAGGCGTGCGATTTCGATGCCGTTGAGGTTTAGCACCTGCCAGCCCACAAGCGTTCCGGAGGCAGCCATGGCGTTA
>JBILWF010000438.1:0-3535 GCA_044370075.1 Chthoniobacteraceae bacterium
CATACGAGTTTCTGTTTGTTGCCAAAGGAGGAGGCTCCGCCAACAAAACCTTTTTGTTTCAAGAGACCAAGGCGCTGCTAAATCCAAAAAGCCTCGAGAAGTTTTTGCTCGAAAAAATGAGCAGCCTTGGGACTGCCGCCTGCCCGCCCTACCATCTGGTTTTTGTCATTGGAGGCACAAGCGCCGAGGCCTGCCTTAAGACCGTCAAACTCGCTTCCGCCAAATATCTGGATTCCCTGCCAACCACCGGCAACGAACACGGACGCGCCTTCCGGGATCTGGAAACGGAAAAGCTCGCTCTGCACCTCGCACAAACCACGGGTATCGGAGCCCAATTTGGCGGAAAATACTTCGCCTTGGACGTCAGGGTCATTCGCCTGCCCCGACATGGTGCAAGCTGCCCGGTAGGGATCGGCGTTTCGTGCTCAGCGGACCGCAACATCAAAGCGCGCATCGATCGCAACGGAATCTGGCTCGAGCAACTTGAGTACAATCCGGGCCGTTTTATCCCGGAGAACCTTCGGACACTAAAAGATGATAACTCCGTCCGCATCGATCTCCACCGACCCATGCCCGAAATTCTTGCGGACCTTTCCCGTCTGCCCGTAACCACGCGCGTCCTGCTTAACGGGCCGCTCGTTGTCGCGCGCGACATCGCCCACGCAAAACTCAAGGAGCGCCTCGATGCGGGAGACGGCCTGCCGGATTATTTCAAAAACCATCCCGTCTACTACGCGGGACCGGCCAAGACACCAACGGGGTATGCATCCGGAAGTTTTGGACCCACAACAGCCGGACGTATGGACAGTTATGTGGACCTCTTCCAATCCCGCGGAGGTTCCCTGATCATGCTCGCCAAGGGCAACCGCTCGGCCCAGGTCACGCAAGCGTGCAAGAAACACGGTGGTTTTTATCTCGGAAGCATAGGGGGGCCCGCCGCCATTCTGGCTCAGGAAAACATCAAAAAGGTCGAGGTGTTGGAGTATCCGGAGCTCGGCATGGAGGCTATTTGGAAAATCGATGTGGAAGATTTCCCAGCCTTCATTCTTGTCGATGACAAGGGGAATGACTTTTTCGCCTCCGGATGCGGTGCCTGCGGAGCGGGGAAACACTAATGGCTGACCGAACCCGCCCGCAGGCTCACGCCACGCCCACCCGTACTCATGGATATGCCCGGGCGAAAGGCCTTAGGGCTCCCGGAAACTTTCGTTCAATCCGCGTAGTATCGGGTGCAGCACGTAGTTGATGATGCGCCTCTTTCCAAGGTGTATCTCCGCCGTAACAGTCATTCCGGGAAATAGATGCCTGTTTTTCGGAAGGCGGTCCATCCTGGAACTGTCCAACTCGATCGCTACCCGGTGCAAACCTCCCGAAGAGACGGAGCGCTTGTTGGCAACCGATTCCAAATCCCCGGGAGTGCCTCCAGCATGCGACTCAAAGCTGATGGAGCGTATCCTGCCATGAAGTCCCCCGTAGCGCTGGTAGGGAAACGCATCCACCTTCACCAAAACCTTATCGCCCACCGATGCCTCTCCAACCGAGGATGAGCCGAGCTGAATTTCCGAAATCAACGGGGCGGAGGTCGGGACCAAAATGATAAGGGCCTCCGCATCCCGCAAAACAGAACCAACAGACCGGTTGGCGATATCGAGAACTACGCCGTCCTCGGGAGCTGAAATTTCAATCATCGAATTTACGCGGGTCAACTTGGTCAGGCTGGAGTCCAACTGCACTTGTTCGGCCCGCTGCCGGCTGAGTTCCTCGGCGAGCATCCTTCGCCATTCCAACGCAAAGCTATCCTTCTGTGACTTGGCAGCTTCCGCGTGATGCTTTAATTCAATAAGACGGTCGCTCGCCTCCTGATGTTCCCTCTCGGCACGCAGGCGGTTACTCTGCGCTGAAAGAAATTCCAGACGTGAGTTCGTGTTTTGCCGCAGCAAATTCTCCTGCATTCCCTCGATATCCCGCGAGATTTTCAAAAGCTCCTGAAGATTTTTAATATCGCTTGAGGTGCGCGTGATTGCCGCCTGTGTCTCGCCCAAGGTCTCATCCAAAGACCTCATTCTGGACTCGTACTCAGCCATGCGATGCTTGTGCACCTCACTTTGCAAAAGGCCCGCTTCTCCATCCTGTGGATCCGGTTGGTAGAGAATTCCGGCTGATTCCGCCTCGAGACGACGCACCATGGCGCGAACCATTTTCCGGCGTGTTTCCTGGGCACTTAAATCCGCCTGGGAAAAGGTTGGATCCAGCGTCGCGAGAATCTGACCCTTGGAAACCGCGTCACCAGGTTTAACCGAGAGCGTACGCAGGATTCCCCCTTGAAACGGCTGCATGACAATCGGGGGACCGTCATAGGTAAGTTTTCCCGTACCCTGAACGACGACGTCCACCTTGCACACAATCGAAATGATCAGGACCAAGAAAACCAAAAATCCAAACCAATGGATGGTTCCCCGTAATCCGCGGGGCAAAGGCTCCTCGAGCAGGTGTACCAAATCACCCTGAAACTCAAGGGCATCCTCTAAAATTCGGGCTTTAGATTTTGGGGTGGCCACGGTGGAAAATCTTAATGGTTTGCACTGCCCGGCTCAACCCGTGATGTCCCGGGTCTGCTGCTTCCAGAGATGAGCGTAAATCTCGCACTTCTCCAACAACTCGGCGTGAGGCGCGAAGGCCACCATCCGTCCCTTGTCCAACACCAGAATTCGGTCGCTTTTCACCAAGGACGACAATCTGTGAGATACGATGATCATACTGCGGCCTTTGGCTATCTCCGCGAGGTTGTGTTGGATTATGGCCTCGCTTTCCGGATCCAATGCGCTGGTTGCCTCGTCAAAAAGAAGAACACGAGGCTGTGGCAAAAGAGCACGCGCAATCGCGATACGCTGTCTTTGCCCCCCAGAAAGGTTGGTGGCGCCCTCCTCTAGGGGCGAATCATAGGCCATCGGCAACTGATCGATAAACTCCTCGGCTCCCGCCAGACGCGCGGCAGCGATAATTTCGTCGGCGGTGGCGCGGGGGTTTGAGACAGCGATGTTTTCCCGGATGGTTCCACGGAACAAAAAACTCTCCTGCAGAACGATACCAATGTTCTTGCGAAGATGCTCCAAATCAATCTGCCGCAAATCCACGCCATCGAGCTTGATGATTCCTTCGGTAGGAATCTGAATGCTCTGAATGAGACGGGTAAGCGTCGTTTTCCCGGATCCGGAACGGCCGACGACTCCGATGACCTCACCAGGCATCACCGTTAGATCCAGCTTGTCCAGGGCGTTCACCGGGGCATTTGGATACCGGAAACACACACGCTCGAAATCCAACCGGCCCAGCACAACCGGCTTGCTTCCCCGGAACGTTGGGTCTCGCTCCGGAGGATGGTTCATCATCGAACCGAGCATCCGCACAGACAGGGCCGTTTCCTGATATTCGTTGATCAGTCCTACGATCTGCAGCAGCGGCCCACTCACCCGATTCGACAACATCGAAAAAGCAATGAGAGCTCCGAGGCTGAGTTCATCATAAAAAACCTGCA
>JBILWF010000439.1:0-3534 GCA_044370075.1 Chthoniobacteraceae bacterium
CCGGCTTGTTCCATCGCTCAGCAGATACAGCCCCCGGTCTTCCGGGAACGCAGGTGTTTTCCTCGCAGGCCCGCGAGGCGGGGGGATAAAGGTCCAACCGCGGGTACACCGGGTGCCCGTCAAAAGACTTCTTGGGATCGAAAAACGGCAGCCCGTCGCGGCTCTGTTTGAGCAGATTTGGCAGCATGCGATGCGCTCCCCCCGCGAGCTCTGGCTGGAGAACCATGCCGGCGGGTGTTGCAGGAAGCAGATGTCCGCCGGGAGGGCCGCCCTGTTGTGGCTCCCGGGGATTTGCCACCGGCACAGATCCCGCATGGATTTCGGATTGAATGTCGCCCAGTACGATACGAGCAGCTACTTCCACCAGATTTTGGGCGCGCTGTTGCTCCCAAGCACGCGTCGCCCCCGCCAGGTTTCGTGTACCCAGCAGCAGAACGCACAGCGACAGAGCGCAGAGCAGAGCGCAAACCGCCAGTGTTCCGGCGAGCGCGGCACCACGCGGGCCCCGGCGCAATTTCCGCATCGGTTTCGCATCCCGGCAAACGTCCGGACGTCCCGTGATCCGCGATTTAGGAAGGGGAAATGGTTGCGGTTGAGGCCGCGTTTCCCCGTGGCATGGAAGAGGGAGGGGGCATTCAATGAACGCTTGGTTGAGGGGCAGTGCGCTGGCGGCGGTTAGTTTTTCCATTTTTTCGTTCACGGATTCGAGGGGCGCGGCGGAAACGGTTGTGAAACCGGCGGGCGCAAACGAATATCCCGGGGGAAATCCATGGAATAAACCGGAAGGCAACACCTTGTGGAAAATTGAAATCCGCCGCCAGGCCTCCGGAATCCATGCGGCGGCCCTGAGGCAAATCCACGGTCTGGTGGTTCACCAGAGCGGCGAGCAGGCCATGGTTCTGGCCCGGTATCCGGACCACTGTGTGGAGTATTGGAGTGATGGTCCGCACGCGGTGGTCTCCGTGGCGGGAAGTGCCGACGTCGTGGAGTATGTCGCCCCTAAACGGGTTTCCCCCGCGGGGCGGGCACAACCGCCGCCGCCCGTCTCGGTGGCCGGGTTTGATTTCGGCGGACTGGCACGGATGCTCGAATGGGAATGGGTTAAGCCGGAGCATTACCGCGGTCGCATCCGTGTGGATGGCGTGGTGATGCTCGTTTTTTGCGACGTTGATCCCGAGGATACCGCAGCCCATTCTCTCCCCCCGTCCGGTCCCCAGCCAGAGGCATCCGGCGCAATCCAGTTTCCCGTTGATGGCGCCTTGCGCGCGGCGTTGGTCGAGGAACGCACCCGGACTCCCCGTGTCCTGCAAATCGGGGACGAATTTTGGGACTATTCCTTCCACAGCGGCCAAAAACCCTCCTTTGTCTTTCCCGAAAAAGTCCGGCGGTTTTTGGCCTCCATGGCTCCTTTTTATGCGGGGCGCACGCCTCTTCCTTAAGACGCGGTCCGCTTGCGCGGCCGCAAAAGAATTGTTTTTTTCGCCGCGGGTATGCGAGCACCTGAGCATGCCCTCCGAATTTATGCCGATACCTCCTCTTGCGGGAGCGCCCGCGGAGGATTCTGCGGCCTTTCTTTTTAAAGGGTCGACACCGGAGAGCATTCTGGTTCTGAGGGGAGGGGCCTTGGGCGATTTTGTGCTGACTCTGCCCGCATTGCGGTTGCTGCGATCCGCATTCCCGGATTCCCGCGTTGATTTAATTGCCCACCCTCGAATTGCTTCCCTAGCGCAACCACCTTACGTCCAAAGAATCACATCTCTGGAAAAAGCCGCCCTGGCTTCTTTTTTTTTCCCCGATTCCGAATTGGATCCCGCCCTGGCGTCCTACATCGGGTCTTTTGACTTGGTTGTGAGTTACCTGCACGATCCCGAGCGCGTTTTTGAATTCAACGTGCGTGCCTGTGGGGTACGGAATTTTCTGCAAGCCTATCGCACGCCATCGCAAACGCATGCAGCCGAGGAGTGGGCCTTGCCGTTGAGAACTCTTGGGCTGGTGCTGGAAAGCCCCCAAAGCATCATTTATCCGACGGATGCGGAGCGCTCGTGGGCTCGTCAGTTTTTGGAGTCACCCGAAGGCACGCGGTGGGTGGCCATTCATCCCGGAAGCGGCAGCCCGAGGAAAAATTGGCCGGTGTCCCTGTGGTGCGAGGTGGCGGGACTGTTGCTAAAAAAATGGCCGCGGATCCGCCTTTTGGTCGCGGGAGGCGAGGCGGATGCGGCTCAGCGGGATTTTTTGAGGTCCCGTTTGTCCGAGGAGACCACTCGGATTCGCTTTGCGTGGGATCAACCGCCGCGTTTGCTTTCCGCCATTCTGGAAGCGTGCGCTTTTTTTGTCGGGCACGACTCTGGGGTCTCGCATGTTGCAGCGGCGGTAGGAACGCGCTGTCTGCTGCTTTTTGGTCCGACTAATCCCGCAGTCTGGGCCCCGGCCGGCGCCCACGTCCGGGTCATTCAAAGTTCCAGTGGGGCGCCCGAGAGCATCCCGACCTCCGCAGTATTTGCGGCTTGTGGCGAGATACTCGACCAATTCGGTCCTTGTCAGCAAAAGCCAATTTTCGGGGAATGAAGCTATGCAAAAAGTCGTTGTTGTTGGGGCGGGAGGGCGTTTGGGCAAAGCAATCGCCCGCGGGTGGGCTGCGCGTGGACTCGAGATTCTTGCCCTCGATCGGAAGGCATTCCCACTTGGCGATCTCAACCAGATCCAGGCGGTGCTGGATGGCTACGAGTTTGACACCCTCATCAACTGTGCCGCCCTCACCAACGTCGACTACTGCGAGAAAAACCGTGAAGAAGCTTTTCTCATAAACGCTGAGGCGCCGCGTGTTCTTGCGGAAGTCTGCACGCGGAAGGCCGCCCGGTGCGTCCACATCAGCACCGATTACGTCTTTGACGGACTGAAAAGGTCACCCTATGTCGAGGAGGACGTGCCACATGCGGTAAGCGTGTACGGGGAATCCAAACTCGCGGGGGAGCAGTCGGTTCTTGGAGCCGACTCCTCCCACTGGGTCGTGCGGGTTTCGTGGGTCTTTGGCCCGGATCGCCCCAGTTTTGTGGATCAAATTATCCAGCGTGCCCTTAAAGAAACGGCCGTCTCCGCCGTGTGCGACAAGTGGGCAACCCCCACTTACACCCTGGACGCGGAGGAGGCCCTGTTTACCTCCCTGCAAAAGCAAAGCGATGGGGGTGTTTTTCATTTGAGTAACTCCGGGGACTGCTCGTGGCAGGAGTACGGACAGTGGGCTTTGGACTGCGCCCGGGAGGCTGGGGTCGAACTGGCTGCGGCCCGAGTCGATGCCATCCGGATGGCGGATCTAGCCGCTTTTATCGCAGTGCGTCCCCCCTACACAGTGCTGGGGTGTGACAAGCTCGCGCGCCTCTGTGGGGGCCGCCTTCGCGATTGGAAGGAAGCCGTTCGTCATCACGTACAGATGTGGGCTGCGTCGAGAAACGCGGAAGGAAACGGTTAGAGTTCCGGAGGGACAACCGGAGCGCTCCTGTGCGGTGAAACGCCCGCGTTCCCGGCGCCGCGGAGCCT